>JBBSIY010000175.1:0-7380 GCA_038257785.1 Lysobacterales bacterium | reverse complement strand
TCTGCGGTCAGAGTCGCCTCCCCCCTAATTCGCAAAGTGTATGAAGTCTTTAATTCTGTGTGGGCTCGCGCTATCCGTCGCACCGCTAGTGGCGACGGCGGAAGATATCAGTTCGGATACCGTCGTCGCGCGTCGGGGGGGGGTCGAAATCACGGTCGCTGACGTGGATAGCAAAATTCGCTCGATCCCGCTCGAGTTGCGGTCTGGCTACTTGCTGGAAGCCGACCGAATGAGCCGGCTGTTCGATGCGTTGCTGCTGACCAAGCAAATGGCCAAAGAGGCGGAAAAGCAGAACCTTGGTGACACGCCCGAGTTCGCTGCGGACCTTGAGCTTAGGAGAACCGAGCTGCTGTCGCAGCAGGCGCTCGAGAGTTTTATGGCGACCATCAGCACGGTCAATCTTGAAACCTTGGCGAAGGAACGCTACCTGGCAAACCCAGAAGTTTTTAGACCGGCGCCGCATATCGCGCTGCGGCACATTCTGTTCGGGACGGAAGGCAAAGATGAAGCGGCCGCCAAGCAAGGGGCGGAGGAGTTCTACAAACAGCTGACCGCCGGTCGACCCTTCGTGCAGGTGGCTGCGGAGTACGTCGGTGAGCTGGGTGACGCAGTTCGCAGTGAGCAGCTCGTAGATCCAGATACCTCACGCTTAGACGCGCAGTTCGTTGCGGCCTTCTCAAAGCTAGATAAGCCCGGAGACTTCGTTGGTCCGGTGCGGAGCCGCTACGGCTACCACGTTATCCTGCTCGAGGCCTTTGACGTCCGCCCGATCCCTCCGTTTGAGGCGGTGAAGGATCAGCTGTTGAAACAGCTCGGTGACAAGCGCATAGCGGAGCAGAAAACGGGCTACCTTCGCTCGTTCTCGCAGCTGAACACTGACATCAATCCCGACGCTGTAAAATCACTGCCGTTGCGCTACCTGCCGGCCGAGGCGCGCGACGCCGAGATCGCGCGACGTGCGGAGAGGGCCAAGCCCGCGCAGTAGCGTCGGCGCAGCAAATTCTGCGCTGCATGCCCGCACCTCCCGCGTGCGGGTACTCAGTCGCCAAGCGATGGGGCGCGCGTGATTTTCTACCTGTTCAAACAAGACCTCGCTCAGCGGTTTACCGGCAACACGCTTGGGTTGGCGTGGGCCATCTTGGTGCCGGTCCTCCAGCTCGCGCTGTTTGCATTCGTTTTCGCCCTAATCTTCAAGGCTAGGATCCCCGGTCTAGACGGGATCGGTTACGTCGCCTACCTGTCGATGGGCATGTGGCCTTGGTTTGCATTTAGCGATGCCGTGGTGCGTGGGGCGAACGCTTACACCGAGCAAGCCTCACTGCTGAGCAAGGTTGCAATAGCGCCATGGCAGCTGGTGGCCGCGCGCGTGCTTTCCGGCTTTGCCCTACATGGCGCCGGCTTTATTGCCGTGCTGCTGCTGCTTTGGATATTTACGCCGTATCTGCTGCCGCTCTACCTGCCGCTTACGCTGTTGGCGTGGTTGGCTCTCGGACTCATCGCCTTAGGCATGGCCATCAGTTTGTCAGTGCTGAATATTTTCTTTCGCGACCTGCAGCAGATCGTGCAGTACGGACTAACAGCCGCCATGTTCATGACGCCCATCCTGTATTCGGTGGACGTAGGCCCGCCAGTAATGCAGCAGATGCAGCGTTTCAATCCGTTTGCTGACGCCGTGTTTGGTATTCGCGACCCGCTAATGAGCGGCGACCTGAGTCACGCGCTGCCGGTTACCGCCCTGGCCTTTGCGGTCGTGATGCTGCTGGTGGCTGCATGGCTATATCGGCGGTTCCGCCATCACATGCTGGACTTCTTATGAGCGCAGTCGAGGTGCCTGCGCTCCTGACAGCTCACGGACTGGCCAAGGCGTACCCGAAAAGTAGCAGCGGTGGCGCGCGTTTGCGCGCGCTAGCAGCGATCCTTGCCGGGCGGAAGTACGCCACGCACACCTGCATCGAGGGCGTGTCGTTTGCGGTTCAACCCGGCGAATCACTCGGCATCATCGGCGAGAACGGGGCCGGCAAGTCAACTTTACTGAAGCTGATTTGCGGCGTATTGAGCCCATCGGCGGGATCGGTGACGCGCCGCGGCAGCGTCGGCGCGCTGCTGGAGTTAGGCGCAGGCTTCGATACAGAGCGCAGTGGGCGCGACAACATTTCGCTCAGCGCGGGGCTGATGGGCTGGAGCGCCGCGCAGATTCGCGAGCGCCGTGACGAAATCATCGCGTTTGCTGACATCGGCCGCTATTTGGATGAACCGGTCAAGCACTATTCGTCAGGCATGGTCGTTCGGCTCGGTTTTGCGGTGATCGCTGCCGTGCGGCCCGACCTGCTGATCACCGACGAAGTGCTGGCCGTTGGCGACGAAAGCTTTCAGAAAAAATGCATCCGCTGGATCGAAGACTATGTCGAAAGCGGCGGCACCCTGCTGCTGGTCAGCCATTCGATGTACCACGTGCAGAAGCTCTGCAAGCATGCATTGTGGCTGCAAGATGGGCGAGTGAAAGCCTACGGCGACGTGTTTGAAGTCACCCAAGACTATCTCGCTTTCCACGAGCGAAAGTCAGCAAAGCAGCTAGGACCCGATATCGAACCAGGCTATGCGGGTGCCGACTATCGCATCAGCCGAGTGCGGTTGGACGGTAGCGAGGAAACGGCGCCGAGAGCGCTCAAGCGAGGCGACGGGCTGTCGGTCGAGGTTGAAATCTATACGCCGGACGGTCGCGTGCCGCATGTCGGTATCGGCATTTTGCGCGCCGACGGTACGCCGGTTTACGGCACGCTAAGCGACATCGAGCAAGTGCGGCCGACACAAATCGAAAACAGCCACGTGAGCTATCGCATCACCTTTGATGCGCTACCGCTGCTGCCCGGTGGCTACACCCTAAAGCTGCACGCGATGGACCCCGAGGGCCTGCGCCTTTTTGACACGGTGGAGCGCGGCCTGATCGTGCGCGGCGAGTCGCGTGAGTTTGGACTGGTGCGCCTTGCGCATCGCTGGGGTTAGGCACAGCTATGCTGCCTACTGTCATCGTGCCGGTGTACAACGCCGCTGCTGATTTGGCGGTGTGTCTGGATGCGCTGCAGCGCACGCTCGAAAAAAGCGCACGTGTTCTGATTGCCGATGACGCCTCGCCTGACCCACGCGTGGGGCCCGTGATTAGACGATTTGCGCGCAGCGCGCACTTTGAAGTGACAGCACACTGGCGAGCGGAAAATCTTGGATTCGTCGGCAACGTCAATCGAGCGTTTGTCGATGCCGCATCGAGCGATGTAGTGATCCTCAATGCCGATACCATTACCAGCAGCGGATGGCTTGAACGCATCGCCGAATGCGCCGCCAGCGACCCGCGAATCGCCACGGCTACGCCGTGGTCCAACAACGCAGAAATTTGTTCATATCCGCATTTCTGCCGACCAGGCGAGCTGCCCGACGATCTCAATGAGCTTGCCGCCGCGGCGGCAGAAATGGTGCCTAGCTATCCCGAATTGCCGACCGGTGTCGGCTTCTGCATGTATATCCGACGTGCCGCTTTGGACGCGCTAGGTGATTTTGATGTTGCGACGTTTGGGCGCGGCTACGGCGAAGAAAACGACTTCTGTCAGCGCGCGGCCGCTCACGGTTGGCGCAATGTGCTGTGCGACAACGCCTTTGTTGCCCATCGCGGCGGGGCTTCGTTTGGCCCTACCGGTTTGGCAGCTGGTGGCGACAATCTGCTCCGGCTATGCGCGCGCTACCCCGGCTACAATGCCGCCGTTGCAGACTTCATCATGCGCGACCCATTGGCCAACATTCGCCAGCGACTGGCTGAGCTCCATTACGCGCGCCGATCCGTTCCGCTGCAGCGCCCGCTGTTTGATTGACGCATCCGATTGAGGCTCATGACCACGCCCGAGCTGCCATTTACCGGCGAACGCTTCACACCTGAATGCGTCAGAGAAATTTGGCTTGAACATTGGCATCGATATGCCTTCGCGCTGCCATTGGCGCGCGGCAAGCGCGTGCTTGATGCTGCCTGCGGAGAAGGCTACGGCAGCGCGCTTCTGGCCGAGCACGGCGGCAGCGTTGTCGGACTCGATATCAGCGATCAGGCCGTCGCGCATGCGAAGTCACGCTATGGCGATCAATCGCGGTTGACGTTTGAGCAGGCCGACGTAGCAAAACTTGAGCACCTGTCGGATGCGAGTTTCGACCTAATTGTCAGCTTCGAAACGCTAGAGCATCTGGCTGCACAAGAGGCCATGCTGGATGGCTTCGCGCGCCTATTAGCCCCCGGCGGCGTCCTGCTAGTTTCAACGCCAGATCGCCTCACCTACAGCGACCTTCCAGGGTTCAACAACGAGCACCATGTGCGCGAACTGTATCGCGAGGAGTTCGAAGCGCTGCTCGCGCCGCGCTTTGCTGCGATTCAACTGTTTGGACAAAAGCTGCTTTTTCAGAGCGCGCTTTGGCGTGTCGATTCTTGCCATCACTCGCTGGCGAGCGTCGCAGCTACAACGCTCAGCGGCGATGCTCATCCTGTCGATGGCCTCGACTACGCGCCGCTTTATTACATCGCCGCATGCGCATCGGATGCGCGCGCGCTGGACGGCTTGCCCAGCATGCACTGGTTTGGCGATGCCGCTGAGAGCGTCTATCGCCACTACGAAGACGAAATCCGCAAAGGTATTCGTGCCGGACATCGGCTGATCGAACTAGAGGCCGCGCTGGCCAACGAGCGCTCAGTGCGCGCAACGCTCGAGCGCGAGGTGGAAGAACTAAAAATGAACGCTAGGACGAGCACAGACTGATGGAGTTTCGATTTGATTACGGCACCGTGCAGGCGTCGCAGCCGCAGGCCGCCGCTGCGCCGCTATGGGCCGCGATAGATGGTCGTGTCAGCCCGCTTGCCGACGACGAGATGGTGTTCTTTGATCCGATAACCGGCCGCAGTCACGTGATGACTCAGCAGGTGCTGCAGGCGCTGGATCTGTGTCGCGCGTTCCGCCCGCTGAGTGAGCATGTCGAGGCGGTCGCCGCTCAGCTGCCGGGCCTGCAGGGTAAGCAGACGGCGGTCAAGCCGGTGTTGGAGTCGCTGCAAACGCGCGGTCTGATGGTCAGCGATGACGCGTGGCTCAAGCGAATGAGTCTAAGCGGTAAAAACAATTTGACGCTGCCAACGCAAGCGCCGGTATCGGGCTTGTTTGTGCGCGCCTGCAATCGTCCCGCTCAGCTGGCGGCGCTGCTGCAAAGCTTGCGCGGACGAGAATCCGAGCTGCGCGCCGCGCAGCGCCTAATCGTGATCGACGATTCGACTTCGGATGCTGCGGTGGCGACGCATGCTCAGCATTTGACTGAGTTTGCGGTCGACTGGCCGGGCCCCGTTCACCACGTTACGCCGACGCTCTGGCGGGGAATGGTCGATGAGCTCGCGAGCGAGCTACCCGAACTAGCGGATGCTCTCCGCGGCGTACTGCTAACGGGGGACAACGCTAAGGGAAGCGGTGGCAGCGGGAGGAATCTAGCGACCTTGCTCGCGGCCGGCACGCGCTACTTGATTCTCGACGATGACAATCTGTTTCCGCTGACGGCCATGCCGGAGAGCCAGCTAGCTCTAGACCTCCGGCCCGGCGCGTCGAAAGTACTCACCTACTCCGATCACGCTGCTGCGCTGTCTGCGGGCGAGGAGAACAGAGGGGCGGTCGATTGGCATCTTAGCGCCTGCGGTCGGTCGTTCGGGATGCTGGTCGCTGACGGTGAGTTGCTTGGGCTTGGAGTCACTCAGCTGCGCGGCTTTGAGCCCAGCCGCGCGCCTGCACTTACGGCTGAAGCGCGGGTCGTGCTGACGGTGAACGGTCACCGAGGCGGCTCGTGTTCGGCGTCGCCCTATTGGCTACTTTCACTTGACGCAAGGCAGCGCGCGGGGCTGTGCGCGAGCGAGGCCGACTACCTTGCCAATCGTGGCGACGCCAGCGTGTGCGCAGGGTTTGGCAGCGCTTTCTTCGCAAGATCAGCGCTGATTTCACCGTTCGCCGTCGACAACAGCCAAATGATGCCGTGCACCAGTGCGCACTCGCGCTGCGAGGACATGGTCTACAACTCGCTGGTGTCAGTGGGCGACGGTGGCAGCCTGCAGCTGCATACGCCATGGGTGGCCGGGCACAGACCCGAGCAGGGTCGAAATCGGCAGGCGCAGCTTGATGCCGCGCGCGTCGTGCCGATGGGGTTGTGCATCTCCGAGCTTATCGGCAGCGTCAGCCTTGATGTAAAAAGCGAGCACCCGGCCGCGCGCTACGCCGCCATCGCCCATCGATTGCAGGATTTGGCCGGCGGCAGCAACGAGGCGGTGCAGGGATACTTGCGCGAGTATTTGGTGTATGACCGAGCGCAGCTGGTGCGCCAGCTGCAGGAAGTGCTGCCGGGCGCAGAAGGCGCGCCGCCGTCTTTCATCGCTGATATACGCCGACAGATCGAGTACAACGCGCGCGCCATTGTTGAACGCGGCCTACCGAGATTTTCGGATACGCCAAAAAATGCGTCGGCTGATGAATGCGCGCTAGCGTTTCGTGAACAGGTCAACGACCTGAGTGGCGGTCTGCTCGCGTGGCCAGCCGCTTGGGAAGTCGCCCTGCAGCGACGCGAGACATGGCTTGAGCGCGCACGTTTGCGCCCGTGAGCGATGAGCAACTAAGGTCGCCCAGCATTGCCGCCGTTGTCGTCATCCACAACAGCGCCAGCACCCTGCGGCGCTGCGCGGAGGCGCTGCTGAGACAGACTGATCTGCGTGAGCTGATCATCGTCGATAACGGCTCGACCGATGCATGGCGTGACCAGCTGCCGGCCGACGCCCGGCTGCGGCCGATCGTCAATTTGGATAATCCGGGATTTGCTACCGCCTGCAACCAAGGTGCAGCGGCCGCGGAGTCGCCGTGGCTGCTGTTCATCAATCCCGATTGCTTTCTGCAGGCTGACGGCCTTGATCGGCTTCTGCGTATTGCGCATCGAGTGGCCTGTCTGGGCGCTCTGGGCGTTGACCTAGTCGACGAAGACGGTCGCGTCGATCCTGCATCGCGGCGGCGCACGCCAACCCCTGCGGCGCTGTTGGCTGGCCGTTTGGCCGTTCCTTTGCAATCTCCTGCAGCCAGTGGCGGCGACGTTTTTGTCCCGGTGGATGCAATCTCAGGTGCCTTGATGCTGATGCCTAGCGCCGTGTTCGCGGCTGAGCGCGGATTCGATGAAGCCTATCGTCTGCACTGCGAGGATCTTGATCTATGTAGGCGACTGCTCAACGCCAACCTCGCCGTAGGCGTGGCGAGCGGAGTTCGCGTGCTGCACCTGAAAGGCACATCAAGCCAAACGCGCCCGATCTGGGTTGAGTGGCAAAAGCATCGTGGAATGTTGCGC
>JBBSIY010000174.1:0-7426 GCA_038257785.1 Lysobacterales bacterium | reverse complement strand
GCTCGAACAGCAAAAAGCGGTCATCGATCAGCGCCAAGAGGGGCACGCCAGCGCGGGGCGTCGGCTCGAGCATGTCGACGCTGAGCTTGATCGCATCGATCAGCAAATTGCGCTTATTCGCGAGCAGGCCTTGCTGGCCACCGACGATGAGCATATCGGTGCCTCGCTGGATTCCTTGGCGGCGTCGTTCAATGAGGCGAATCACTGGTTGAATAGCCAGCGCGATTTGCTCAGCACGCTTGATCTAAGTCCGTCGCATCGGCTGCCGCAAAGCGTTCTGCAAGGACCACCGCCAATTCCTGCGCGCGCTAGCAGGGCACAGCCGCGTGCAGGCGTCAGTCAGTAGCGTTTCTACTTAAGGAGAGTTCCGCATGAACCGATCAGGTTTGCGTTCACGTCAAGGCGGCGGTGCCGCCGGCAAATTCATCACCTTCATTCTGGTGATTGGTTTGTTGGCTTTAGGCGGTTGGTTGGTGCTTAAGGATATGGGCAGCACTCCTGCGGTGCCGGTGGCGGATAGGGACAGCCCCAATTCAACAGTAGATGCTCCCGATGGCGATGCGCCCGACCCGATCGAGCCGGTAAGCGGCCAGCCGCAGCTGGATGCGGCTGCGACCTATGCGCCGAAGGACAACATCGTTGATCTCGACATCAGCGAGTACGCCGGTTACGCGGGTTTGATCGTTGCGAACGGCGGGCTTGAGCCGAATACAGATTCATTTTTCGCAAAAAACTATGGCTTTCAGGTTCGCCTAACGTTGAGCGAGGAAGAAGGCTGGTCGAAGCTCAACAACGGACGCATCGCGGCCTCGGTGACAACCGCGGATGTGCTGGCGATCATCGGCCGGCAATTCGACATCGTGGTGCCGGCGCAGATTGGTTTTTCGCGCGGTGCCGACATGCTGGTCGTCGATAGCGGCATCGCCAACATCAATGCCCTCAAAGGTAAGGTCATCGCGTCGTCGCAGTTCAACGAAGCCGAATTCTTCATCCGCTACTTGGCGTCGGAAGCGGGTGTGGCAGTCAAGGCCCTGCGCGACTTAGACGGCAAAGTGGGTCCGAACGAAGTCGGGCTGGTGTTTTACGAGGACGCGTTCATCGCTTGCGACGCGTATCAGCATGAGCTCGCATCAGGTTCGCCGCGCCTGAATGGCTGCGTCGGCTGGTCGCCGCGTACGGATGAAGTCGTCGCCGATAGCAACGGCCGCGCCAAAGTACTGGTGTCCAATCGCAACCTGTTGATCGTCGCCGATCTGCTGATCGTCAACAAAGGCTTCGCTCAGGCCAATCCAAAAATGGTCAAAGGGCTGGTACATGGATTGATGGAAGGCAACCGGTTGGTGCGCGAAGATCCGGCCGGTCAGGCTCAGGTGATTGCCACCGCGTTGAAATGGGACGTTAGCGAAACGCGCGACGAGTTGGCCAAAGTCCACCTTTCGAACGTGCCGGAAAATATAGCCTTCTTCGAGGGTACGATTGATTCCGCTGGGTCATTTCAGGGAATCTTTCAGTCGTCGGTATTGGCCTACGGCAGCCTGATCAAGAATCCCGCCGACCCAGCCCGATGGGTCGATACGACGGTGTTGAAGGGCCTCGCGACCGAGCCGCCGTTTTCCTCACAGACCATCGCCATCGCGCCGATTCGCACCGGCGGCGCGGTGTCTTTGGAGGGCGACGCCCTGCTCAGCAAAGATATCCGCTTTTTCTTCCAGCCGAACTCAGCCAAGCTCGACGACGCAGCGACAGAAAATCTCGGCTATCTGGATACTATCAAAGGCTTTCTGCAGGTCAGTCCGGGCTCGATCGTGCTGTTGCGCGGTCACGTAGATGACGCCAAGGTTGCTGAATTTCGTCAGCAGGGCGGTGAGCCGCTGGTGCGACAGATGGCGCTGAAGGCGATGGAGCTATCACGCCAGCGCGCGCAGGGCGTTCGCGAAGCCCTGCTGCTGAGGCATCCAGGCATTGCGGCAGATCGCATCGAGCTCGTTGGGCGCGGCTGGGAAGAGCCCAGCGGCAAGGACAGCGAGATGAATCGGCGCGTCGAGGTGCAGTGGTTCACTCTGGAATGAGCGACGATTGACGACGTCGAAGCAATCACATGATCAAAAAAAGGCCCGCACTGCGGGCCTTTTTTGTTTGCGCGCGTCAGGACGATCAGTCGTCCCCGCCCAAGAACGAAAACAGGCTCAGTAAGTGACTGAACAACACGACGATATCGGCAAACAGTGCGATGACGACCATCACCGGATTAGTCTCGCCACCGTTGATTAGGCGACTGGTGTCATAAAGAATCATCCCGCACATCAGCAGCACCGCAACCGACGAAATGGTCAGCGACAGCGCGGGGATTTGCAGAAAGATGTTGGCGACGATGGCTAGCAACACGATGATCAGGCCAACAAAAAGAAACCCGGCCATGAAGCTGAAGTCTTTCTTGGTCGTCAACGCGTAGGCCGACAGGGCAAAGAACAGCACGGCGGTGGTCGCCAGCGCATTTAGGACGATGCTGGAGCCGCCGGGAAACGAGAGATACGTGGCGACCATGGGACTCAGCAGAAAGCCGACGAGGCCCGCCCATGCCATGGTGAGCGCAATGCTGGACTGGCTTTCACGCCTTGAGCTGATCAGCATCGGGCCGCCGATGAAAACCGCCATGAATCCGACCCACATGCCGATGCTCCACGACAAGCCCATCGCTAGACCTAGACCAGCGCCTGCGGCGGCAATGGCCATAACAATAGCCAGCAGGGTGTAGGCCTGCCGTACGGTGCGGTTGATTTGCTCGGAGACGGCTGTGCCGGCTGTGGCGGCGCGCAGTTCTGACATGTGAGGCTCCTGATCGAATTACGTTGGGACAGGTTTGAGTTTGTGGGCGTTGTGGCTTCAGTTCAAGCTCGACGCGTTTTCAGCGACCGGTGTGAAGATATTGCACCAAGCAGGCGGATCGCACCCGCGCGCGTTAGGATGCGCGCCCGCACAACCGCAGGATTCATGGATGACGTCGTACCGAGTCGCCGGCGGCACTTTGTTTCGCCGCGAGCTAGGGGCTGGTGATCCCGTCCTGCTGCTTCACGGACTGGGCTCAAGCGGCGCAGACTGGGCCTTTCAAGTCCCACCGCTAATGAATAGCTACCGGCTGATCCTGCCGGACCTGCCAGGCTCAGGCCAGAGTGCGCCGCCCGCTGGGCCGTTCAGCATTGCGTCCATCGCAAACGAGCTGTGGCGGATGATGGATGCGATGGTGCTGCCCCGCGCTCACATTGTTGGATTCTCTCTAGGCGGCGCGGTCGCCTTGGAGATGGCGCTGCAACGCCCCAATGCCGTTGATCGTCTGGTCCTAATCAATAGCCTGCCCAGCTATCGCGTAGATCATTGGAAGAAGTGGTTGGAGCTCTACTTGCAAATCGGCGTCGTCCGCGTGCTGGGCTTGCCGAGAGCGGCGCGGATGGTCGCCGCGCGCCTGTTTCCGCTGCCGCATCAAGCCGCTATGCGCAAGCGGGTGAGCGAGGTGGTTGGCAGCCGGAAGGTAGGACCGTATCTGGCTAGCGCGCGCGCATTGGCCGAATGGTGCGCCGTCGATCGACTGCAAGGGTTCAAGACCACGACCCTGATGATCGCCGGGGAGCACGACTACACGCCGCTTGCCGAAAAGCGCGCTTGGGCACAGCGCATGAATGCAGAGCTTGTGGTGGTGCGCAACTCCCGCCACGGCACCCCGTTCGATGCAACCGAGGCAACCAATGCATGCCTGATGGCTTTTCTCACCCAACAGCCAATGCCGGGCGCTTCGGAGCTGGTGGCAGACACTGCGGAATCGACGCCTTCGGCGGCCCCTATCTCGCTTGATTGAGTACGGCCAATACGAGCCGTTAGGGAATTCTGAACAAAGTTGAGAAAGCCAGTTGGCAGTGAGCGCAGCTTGGTGTACGCTCCGCAGGCTGTGTTTGCCAGGGTCACTATCAATCGTGGCCCGGTGGGGTTGATCCAACGATCTGCTACATCGTCGCGTTTCGCTTGCTCCTGCGCAATCTCAGACTCGGCCCGGAAATCTCCGTGGTCGCGATACTTTTAAACCGTTTCAGGAGTAGTTAGATGTCGGATCGTCAGACCGGAACCGTCAAGTGGTTCAACGATGCTAAGGGCTTTGGCTTTATCACCCCAGCCCAGGGCGAAGACCTGTTTGTCCACTTCCGTTCCATCCAAGGCAGCGGCTTCAAGTCGTTGCAGGAAGGTCAGAAAGTGAGCTTTGTCGTCACCCGCGGCCAGAAAGGCCTGCAGGCTGACCAGGTGCAGCCGCTCTAAGCAGCGCGCCAACTGGTGTTATGACGCCGGGCGGGCCAGTTCCGCCCGGCGTTTTTGTTTTTATGGAGGTGATACATGCTGAGCTTGAGCATTCGCGGGTTGCCGCGGGCTATGACGGAAAAGGCTCTCACGGAGCTGTTTGAAGTACACGGTCGCGTTCGCGGCTTGAAGATGTCCAAAGATTTGTTTTCTGGCGAGTGCAAAGGATTCGCCGAGCTAGAAATGGAAGGCCACGAAGCGCGTGCAGCCATTGCAGCGCTTGACGGCAGCGCGCAAGGCGGCGATTTGATTCGCGTCGGCCTGAAGTCAGAAACGCGTCTGCGCGGTCGCCGCCGCTAGTTCTTCAGACTGCCGTGCGGTGGCTTGGCTACCGTGCGGCGGTACCTGACCGGTCCGAATGGCGGACTATCGGATCGGACGCTTACCGCCTACCGTGCGCTTGTTCCAGTATGGCGCGTCTAGCGAATCCAGACGCACGGTGCCGCCACTCGAAGGTGCATGCACGAAGCGCCTCTCGCCAACGTAGATGCCGACGTGATCAACCCGTCGCCTATTTCCGAAAAGTACCAAGTCGCCAACCCGCAACGCACTGGGTGTCACCTGCTGGACGTCAAGTTTGGCCAAGTCGCGTGTGGTGCGGGGCAGGGCGATTCCTGCTGACTCACGGTAGACGTAGCCCACCAGTCCACTGCAGTCGAAGCCGCCTGCGGGCGTGTTGCCGCCGTAGCGATACGGTGTGCCGACCAATCCGATGGCATGAATGGTGACCGCGTTGGCGCTGGCAGCAACGCTCGCTGCAGGCGTCTCTTTGTGCTGACGGCTAGAGCAGGCGGCTAGCGCGGCTATCGATACGAGCAGGGCGACACGGATCGATCCAGCACATGCGTGCACGATCCGCGCGGCGCTGCTGCGGTGCCGCGAAAAGGCATGGCGTGCTCGTTGCCAACCGCATCCAGTCATGCCCGATGGCGTCCATTCCAATCACAGTACGATCCGAAACTAGTCACTGAGGGCAATTCCGACTAGCATCCGCGTCCCCGTTGCCGTTTGGAAGCACGCGATGCTGATCGCCAAAGATGCCGTTGTCCAATTTCACTACACCGTTTCCGAGCCGGGGCAAGCGCCTATCGAGTCTTCTGTTGGCAGTCAGGCCTTGGCCATACTCGCTGGGCATGGCGGCATCATTCCCGGGCTTGAGGCAGCGTTGATGGGGCACCAAGCGGGCGACACGTTCGAAGTGACGGTAACCCCGGCGGAGGCCTACGGCGAGCGCCAGGATGGATTGACGCAGCGCGTCCCGAAAAAATATTTGCGCGACGCTGACCGGCTGCGCGCGGGTATGCAGACTGTTGTCCAAACCAAGCAGGGTCAACGCATGGCGACCGTGGTCAAAGTCGGGATGTCGGTCATTGATGTTGATATGAATCACCCGATGGCAGGCAAAACGCTTACGTTTGCAGTCGAAGTCGTTGATGTTCGCGAAGCCACGGCGGAAGAGCTCTCCCATGGCCATGCGCACGCACCAGGCGGCCATCACCACTAGTTAGCGTCGGCGGCGCCGCGTCCCTTGGCCGCTGCGCTGCCGCACGAGTGTGTCGACGTCGTCCAACGCGCGACGTAGGCGCGCTGTCGTGTTGCTGGCGCGACGGCGCTCTGGTGCCATCCCGTCCAGCATCGTGCGTTCGGGGTCACTAATGACTTCGCTGCGCAGCCGCAGGCCATGCCGCGCCAACAGCGGGCCAAGTATTTCGCTGCGCGCACGCAGGTCGTTCAAGGTGGCGCGATAGGCGTGATCGCATATGTTGGCGCGCGCTTTGTAACTAAACGCGCTGGTGAAAAACATTTCCGCATCGTTGGCGTTTGGCTCTAGATACAGCTTGTCGACATCGTCGTACTGCTGGGCGTACTTGGCGATGCCGACCTGCATGCGTGATTGCAGCAGCGTGCGAAAGGTTTGCGAGAGCACAGCGGGCAGGCCGCCCTCAATCAAGCTGGCTGGCGGACGCCCCGCCGCGCGCGCTTGCGTCGCATCAAACGGGACCAATGGATTGATGCCAATCAGTAAGTCGATGTCCTGTTCCAGCGCGACGGACGCGTGCATCGTGCGACGCAGCGCGCCATCCACAAACTGCCTATTGCGGATCGTGACGGGTGGGTAGAGCCCAGGCAGGGCAGAGCTGGCCTGAATGGCGCGCGAGATTGGCACATCGTCCCATCCACGCTCACCAAAGCAAATGGCCTCACCGCTATCGAGATCTACCGCCACCACGTAGAGCTTGCGGCGCAGCTCGCGGAAATCGTTGGTACGCCCGTGGACGCCGAAGGCGCTGGATAGAAAGCGACCAATCTCTTCATTGTCGAACAAGCCTGTCGGGATTAGAGATCCCAGCCGATTGAACGCGTCGTTGGCGCTGGCAGCGCGGGGATCAAGCAGCAGGTCGCGCCACCATCCGAACAAAACACGCGGCACCGACGCTAGCCGTAGCGCATATTCGTGAAATGCCGGGCGCAGAAACTGCTGAGGACGAAATTTTACATCGTGAGCGCTTTCGGTGACAAAAATGCGCGTGATGTCGGCCGTGCTCATCCGATTCGCCAGCGCGGCAGCAATAAATGCGCCTGAGCTGACGCCGACGTAGACCGTCAGATTGGTGAGATCGAGCCCTTCGATTGCCTCGTCTAGCGCTCGCAGCACCCCGAGTTCGTACATGCCTCCGACCGGCCCACCGCCTGCGATTGCGACGCCGATGCGCGCGCTGCTGGGTTTGTCGCGGGTCGCGGGCTGCAGTGAAAGCATGTGTCAACCAACTTAGAACGAGGCAGCCAACGATTGTAGTCGTCATGGCGCATCCGACAAACAGGTGCGGGTCGCATTGCTGAGGCTTCAGCGCCGCCTCGCTAACGCGCCATCGACAGTCGCTGCGGTCGCGCGTGGCAAAATGCAGTCTGTCCGCGCAGTGGGTTCCCAATGAGTCACCCCGCACTTGACCACCGGTTGATCCGTCTCCTTCAGGCCAACAAGCGCTACCGCGACCCCGTCCTTGAGCCGATCAACAGGCACCCTGTTTTGCTCGCGCTGCAGCGGTTTCAGGCAAAACGGCTGCGCGAGAGCTTTGGCGATTTC
>JBBSIY010000173.1:0-7454 GCA_038257785.1 Lysobacterales bacterium | reverse complement strand
GCCTATTGCAGCGCGGCGTGCGTGGCGACGAGCGCGTGCACGGCCACGGCATTGGGCTGGCCATCGTGCAAGACATCGTGCGTGCCTATCGCGGCGAACTGATCGTTGATCGCTCGCCTGAGTTAGGAGGCGCGCGCTTCATCGCGATTATCCCGCCGCCGAGGTCCGGGCTTAGCTAGCCTTACCTGGGCTTTGCCGGCAGCGGAAACGGCGTCACCACGCGCTCACCCGTGCTGGCATCGCGAATGGCCAATTGACCTTTGCGCTCGACTTCTTCGACCCGAATGACAGACTGCATCGGCAGGTGCAGCTTGCGTGTTTGGCCGAACTCATCGCGCAGACGTTCTTCCGTGGGGTCAATCACCATGCTGTCACCGCTGTCCCACACCAGTTCGGCGACCTCGGTATAACCCCACAGGCTGCTACTCGCGACGTGACGTGCGTATAGCTCATAGACCTTGCCGGCGTTGTGGAAGGTGATCTTGTAAAGCGTGCGCTGGACCATGGACGTATTCTGCGGGCAACTGAGCAAGGACGCGAGTGCGCGTTGAGTGAGAGGCGACGTTGGCGTTCAGCTGTTGCGCAGGCGTTTGGCGATGGCGGGGCGGGCGAGCAGGCCGAGCAGCAAGCCGATCACGAAGCCAGCAAGGTGCGCCAACCACGCCACCGCCCCAAACCCCGGCCCAACAAACGTAAAGGCAAGCTGCAGCAGGGCCCAGACGCCGATCATCACCGACGCTGGCGTGCGCACGAATTCTAAAAACAGTCCGAGCGGCAGAACAAAGCCGAGCGTGGCGCGCGGGAACAGCGCCAGATAGGCACCAATCAGCGCTGAAATTGCCCCTGATGCGCCGATGATGACCGAGCGAGTGCTTTCCAACAGCAGCACCGGCGCGAGGTTGGCCAGCGCGCCGCCGAGCAAAAATAAGGCCAGAAATCGCCACGGTCCAAGCGCGCGCTCGGCGGGCAGACCGAAGATCACCAAGAACAGCATGTTGCCGACCAAGTGCAGCCAGTCGGCATGAATAAACAGCGCGCTGAAAAGCGTCAGTAAGCGGCCATCCAGCCACGCCGTCAAAGATGCGCCCGCCGGAAACAGCGTTTCAGGTACCGCGCCCCAGCGTCGCAAAAACAACATGCGCGGCTCTGCGTCAAGCGTCGCCAGCCAAACAAACGCGAGCATGGAAAGCAGCACCAAGATGGGCGCCACCCATGTGGGAGATGCTCGGCGACGACTGGGTACATGAATAAACATGCAGGGAGGTCGAGGCGGTTAGGGCCGCTCGATCAGCACCCGATTGCCGCGAATCTCAAGCACCGCGCCGTCGCGTCGAATTTCCGTCAGGGTGACATTGGACGCGACCTGCTCGCCTTCGGTCAGGCGACGGCCGTCGATCATCACGAACCGTCGCATCGGCTCGTCGGTAAACACATGCATGCTTAATCGCAGGGGTGGCAAATCGGCGCGTTCGGCGGCGGACAACATCCGCAGCGGCGTTGCCGGTGGCCCGTCCTCGGGTGAGGACGGAGGCGGGGCGGGAGCCGCTTCAGCCGGCGCGCCGACGATAGCCTCGTCAGGCTGCGGTTCGACGGCTGCTGGCACGCTCGGTACCGTTTGCGGCTGCTGCGAATTGGGCAGGGCGGCGGGAACCGATGGCAGCGCTACGGATTCGCGCTCGGTCGATTCGAACTCGGGGTCGGAGGGCAGATCAGCCGGGCTTGCGGTCGGTACCGGATCGCGCACCACGGTCGGCGCAGCGCGCGTTGCTTCAACCGGTGGCGGAATGGGTTCTTCGATCGTCGTCGCTGGGAGCTTCGCAGGCACCGCTGACGGCGATTCGCTGGCTACCGGCGGCAGTTCGGTCACGCCGCTGCGGCCGAGCCACCACGCTGCCGCAAGCGCGCTAAGCAGGACGCACGCAGTAGCCACTATCCAGACCCAACGCCGACCTGGCGCGCGCGACTGACGCATCGATACGGGCGTCAACAAACCGGGCGCGCGTCCAAGCTGGCGCTCGGCTTCCGACTTGCGCAGGGCTTCAAGAATTAACGACATGCGATCAGCCGCCCGCCATCACTGCAGCGTTCGCCGCAGGCGCGGCCCGCTGCGCTCTTCGGCGGTCAATGCGAGCAGTGTTTCCGGTCCAACAATCCCATCGGGAACCAATCCATGCGCCGACTGCAGGCGACGTACGCCGGATTCGAGCCCGCTGTCGAAGAACGCCGGACCGACGACATCGCTGCGCACCAGATCGCGACGCATCAAGACGTCGCGTAGCCAATCAGCCGATGGCCCGCTATCGCCGCGACGAATCGGCATGGTGACGAAGGCCGGCGCACGCCAAACGGCGAAGAACTCACCGAGCCAGACTTGTTCGAGATGCGTGCGCTCGAGGTCGAAGGTGTCGCCGCCAATCGCAACGCGGGCGCGTGAATCAGACAGGCCGAGCAGCACGCCCCATGCCTCGTTGTCGCGCGCCGAGAGACGCAAAATAACCGGCCGTCTTAGCGTTGCAAGCTTGCTAAGGCTGCCAGATCCGCGCAGGCAGTAGACGCCAGTCGCTAGCACCAGCGGGCAGCGTGACGCCGTTCGCACATCGGCATCCTCGGCGCGCAGGGTCCATAGCGAGAGCAGACGGTTCCACGCGGTCAGGCTGGTTACGCCCGCCTCCGCGATATGCGCTTCGAGCAGGGCGGGTTCAATCAATTTCGAATCATCAAGGGCAGGCTGGCTGACCTCTTCCACCACATCGGTTGACTGGCTGGCGGAGGATTCGCTCGGCGTCTCTTCATGCCGCGGCATGAGCAGCAACGCGGTGACGACGATGGCCAGCAGTGCGGCTGCCAACCATGCAGGTCGAAAAAAAGGCACCTTGCGCGCGCTCGGAGGTAGTGCTTCCGCCGCGGCAGCGTCCACCTCGCGTTCGCCTATTTGACTCAGCGTTTTGGCGTAGCCCGCCACTAGCGAACGATCAGCGACAATATTAATAAGACGCGGCACGCCACCTGCATGATCGTGCAGCCGACGCAGCGCGAGTCGAGTAAACGGCAAGCGCGCACAGCCAGCGACGCTGAGTCGATGCCGCACATAGGCATCGGTTTCTTCGCTGCTGAGCGGCGTTAAGTGATAGCGCGCGGTGATGCGCTGGGCTAGCTGACGCAGGTCTTCGCGCGCCAGCAAATCGCGCAGCTCGGGCTGACCCAGCAGGATAATTTGCAGCAGCTTCTGCGTAGGCGTTTCGAGGTTGGTCAGCAGCCGCACCTGCTCCAGCGCTTCGGCCGATAGGTTCTGCGCCTCATCGATGATTAGCACCACGCGCAGACCCTGCGCATAAGCCTCCAGCAGGTACGCGTTCAGCGCATCGACTAGTCCCTTAAGGCTGCTTCGGCGACCGGTGAGATCAATCTTCAGCTCTTCGCCGATGGTTTCCAGTAGCTCAATCGGCGACAGGCGCGGGTTAAGCACCAGTGCAATTCGCGTGTTCTCAGGCAGCTGCTCAAGCAGCAGGCGACATAGCGTCGTCTTGCCCGTGCCGACTTCGCCGGTCAGCTGCACAAAGCCGCCACCGCCGCCTTGGCCAATGCCATACAGCAGGTGCGCGAGCGCGTCTCGATGCCGCTCGCTTAAGAATACGAAGCGCGGATCGGGCGTGATCGAGAACGGCGGCTCCTTGAGGCCGTAGTAGTCGAGATACATCGGAAGCTAAACCACCTCTTACAGACGAAAGCGCCAGCCGAGACGGCTGGCGCAGAAAGTACGTTGCGCGCGATCTAGTGCGTCAGCGCGATCAAAAATCTGCACAGATCAAACCGCGTGTACACCTGATGTGTAGGCGGCCAGCGTAACGGGCTGGCCGATGCTCGTGCGTTACGAATCAGTTAACAAACGTTGCTGCGCGATCGCACGCGCGTGGCTCGCAGTTTGATCGCGCTCAATCCCAAGGCAGCTGAGGCTGCGCCAGCTCGATCTGCCCCTCGCCTGCGGTTATCTTTTTAAATTCCGCACGGCTGACAGACACATAGCGTTCGTTACCGCCGATTTCAACCTGCAGCCCGTCGGTCACTGCGCGACCGTTATCGTCGACGCGCACCACCATGGTGGCCTTTTTGCCACTGTGGCAGATGGTTTTGATCTCCGAGAAGGAATCTGCCCAGGCCAAGAGGTATTGGCTGCCTTCGAACAGCTCCCCGCGAAAATCCGTGCGCAGACCGAATGCCAGCACCGGCACGTTGAGTCTGTCGACCACTTCGCTGAGCTGCCACACCTGCACTTTGCTTAGGAACTGCGCCTCGTCGACCAGCACGCAGTGCAGCTCGCCGTTCTCCGCTATGTCGGCAAGCACGAGCGCTTCGATATCGTCCTTCGCGCGGAAAATGCGGCCGTCCGCGCGCAGCCCAATCCGCGATGCAACTACGCCAGTGCCGAAGCGATCATCCAGCTTCGGGGTGAGGATCAGCGTCCGCATTCTTCGCTCACGGTAGTTGTGCGCGCTCTGCAGCAGCGTGGTCGTCTTGCCGGCATTCATTGCCGAGTAATAGAAATACAGCTTGGCCATGCGGCGATTGTAGCCGGCGCATGTTTGCCCGCGGCGTTAGGTTTAGCGTCGCAAACTCACCGTCATGCGCTTCCAAGCCTGATCTTGGTGACGATAAAAGGTGCTGAGGTGCTCTGGCTCTTCCGCGCGTTTCTCGACACGGAGCAATTCGAGATCAATAAGCTCGAAACTGCGCTGGAAATTGCCGTTTACGCGCACTTCGCGGGCAGCGAGAAGTTTGCGCGCTTTGGGAACCCAGCCAGCGAACTCGATGTAGCCCAGATCAACGCCATCGCCAGCGGGTGGCAACACGTCGATGCGCCAACTGCCTTCGACCTTCTGCAAAATCCACAGCTCGCGCCAGCCGGGCAAAGGCTGAACGGCGAGCGTGGCTACGGTGTTTTCAGCGTTAACTCGCAGCGATGCGGGCCAGACGATTGCAAAGGTGCAACGCTGCACAAGCGGCAGGGTCGCGGTGCTGCTGGCCACTAGCTCAATGCAGGTCTCGCCGGGCTGGCTGCCGGCGATCAGCCGCAGGTTCAGACCCTTGCGAGCAGCAGGCATCGGCTCGCTTGCCCAGCGAGCAGCGCCCACCCACACGGCGGCTTCGCTGTAGCTGGCGACATCACCTTCAGCCAGCTGGTGCCGGTTCACTGCGGCGAGCTCAGCTAAGGCGCGTTCGCCAGCATCCGTGGTCGGCTCGCCGCGGCGGCTGCGATGGTGGGCGATGGCGGCCCAGATGGACGCTTTGCGCATGTGCAGGCGATGCTGCTGGTGCGGCGGTAGCGCCGTTGCAACCACCCGATCAAGCACGTCGGCACGCCACTGATCCAGGCTGTGGCGGGCCAGCGGATTGAGGTTGGGATCGACGCACTGCGGCCTGGTCAGCGCCAGTGCCGCGCGTGCCTGCTGTTCTGGCGTGGCGGGCAATGCCAGCACGCGGCGAAAAGCGTCGCCCTCAAAGCAAAGCTGCATGCGGCCTTCCTGCTCATAGCTCAGTACGCCGACGCCATAGCTGCGCAGTACGTCCACCTGCGCGGCCAAGACTTCGTCCTGCGATTGCGCCCGATTGCTTGACGCTCGGCGCAGCAGTCGCTCGGTCATGTTGCCCAGCGCATCAAAAATCTCGGCATCAATCGACTCGGTAGGTGCTGTCCGCAGAAACGCAGCAACGTAGCCCACGCCCAGCGCCTCTGAGCCAGGTAGCTCGCTCAGAAAACGCACCACCGCAAGCAGCTCGCCGGCGCCAGCTGGCTCAGCTGGCAGCACGCGCACTCGACTTGCAAGTACGAACCCGGCACGTTCGCGGCGGTGGTCGTAGACCTGCAGGTAGTCGAGCCGAGCGCCGCGCACTTCCAAGGTGTCTCCCGCCCACAGCAGCGCGTGCTGCTGCGCCGACTCACGCGCGGCGGCACGCAGCGGCACCTTGTCTTGAGCGACGATGACCAGAACAGGCGACGTAGGCGCGGGCGGAACGGTCAACGCTAGATCGTTGGCTGCTTGGGCGACGGGCAAGGCCTGCATGCAGATCAGCAGCGCCGCGATCCCGCACGCTATGCGGCAGATGAGCGAATTCATCGACGTGAATCCCGCTCGCCGCTGGCCGGAGCAGACGGTCCGCCGAGCAGGCCGCTACCGATGAAGCTGCCGTCGGTCGGTGGCGCGGCGATGATTACCGAGATTTTGTCCGATAGCTTGTCGGCCATCGTCTTTTGGATCATCAGCGGATAGCGGGTGATTAGCGCGCCGTCGCGTTCAAGTTGGACGCTGGTGACGCGGCCGATCTGCTCCATGCGGTAGACCTCGGCGTCGGCGAGTTTGAGCCGCGATTCGGCTTCGGCTGCCGCCTCAATGCGCCGCGCCTCGGCCAAGCCTTCGGCATTGGTGACTCGCGCGCTGCGCTCGGCTTCGGCCTCCAGTTTGCGCTGCTGCACCTGTTTTTCCTTGAACGGCAGCACGTGGCGCATCGCTTCTTCTTGCGCTTTGGCGGCGATCACCTGCTCGCGGCCGGCAGCCTCGGCGGCCTTCTCACGACGCACTTTGTCGGCTTCGGCCTGCAGCTCCGTCTCGCGCACCTGCATTTGCTTGAGCTGCAAGGTGTGGGTCATCTGTTGATTGGCTATTTCAGCGGCCAGCAGGCGGTCCATGCCGGCGCGGAAATCGGCCGGTAGGTCAACATTGCCAAGAATGACGCCGCGAAGCAGCAGGCCATCCTTGGCCATTAGCGGCGCGAGTTCGCTTTCGATAGCCTGCTGAAGCTCCTGACGCTTGGTCGAGAAAATCTCGCGCAGGGTGTAGCGGGTTATCTGCTTGTAGACAACACCCTGCACCAGCGGTCCGAGCAAGGCAGCGTCGAGGTCGGCAGGCAGGCGCTGTACCGTGCTCGGCAGGCGTTCGGCATCCAGCGCATAGCGCACCGAAATCTCCATGCCCAATGAAAGCCCCTCGGATGATTGCAGCGGCGTGGCGCTGGTGGCACGGCGAAACTGCTCGGGCTCGTAGCTGTGGTCCTGCAGCGACACGCGCTGGCCGTGATGGAGCAAACCGATTTCGCCCAGTTGCAGGCTGATCAGCCGAATGCCCTTGCCGGCGAGCAGCGGTCGCAGTTCCTGTTCCGCTTGCTGCGGCAGGAGCACGGATTGGCTGGCGAACAGATCGGCCAAGCGATGTTTAGCAACCAGCCGGCGCAGCACCTCGCGCACGGCGGGATCGACAAGTTCGGCCTGTAGGTCAGTCGGCATTCGCGTCAACGCCCGCGCCATGACCTCGGGCTGCGGTTCAAAGCGAACGCTGACGGCCACCGCTAGCGGCAGGCCGTCAGCTGATTGCAGCGGTGACTCCACATCCGTGCCGTCGCCCTGCCAGGGCTGATAGCTCTGCGCCGCGAGCGGGTAGGTGCGCAGCTGATGTACGCCCGGC
>JBBSIY010000172.1:0-7472 GCA_038257785.1 Lysobacterales bacterium | reverse complement strand
AGCCAACGCCTACGGAGAGGCTGTGGGATAATTCGAGGTTGATTATTACCAAGAGACGACACCTTCGGCGGTTGGTCCCCTTAGTGCAGAGACTCCCGAGTTCATCGCTTCGGGGCGAAAGACTGCGCGGCTCACCTTTTGGCGCTCGTCGGACTTCATGCAGCAGATTCGCAATTTCTCCATCATCGCCCACGTCGACCACGGCAAGTCGACGCTGGCCGATCGCATCATTCAGCTGTGCGGCGGTCTGCAGGATCGCGAGATGGAAGCACAGGTTCTCGACTCCAACCCGATTGAGCGTGAGCGCGGGATCACCATCAAAGCGCAGTCTGTTTCGTTGCCCTACACGGCGGACGATGGGCTGGTCTACCAGCTCAATTTCATCGATACGCCTGGACACGTCGATTTCAGCTACGAAGTAAGCCGTTCGCTCGCTGCCTGCGAGGGCGCGCTGCTGGTTGTTGATGCGGCGCAAGGCGTCGAGGCGCAGTCGGTTGCCAACTGCTATACAGCGGTTGAGATGGGTCTAGAGGTCGTACCGATCTTGAACAAGATCGACCTGCCCACCGCCGACTGCGAGCGCGTTAAGAAAGAAATCGAGGCCGTCATCGGTATCGATGCTGAAGACGCAATTCAAGTAAGCGCGAAAACTGGCCTCAACGTTCGCGCGGTTTTAGAAGCGATCGTTGCGCGCATTCCGCCGCCTACGCCGCGCGGCAGTGATCAGCTGCAGGCCTTGATCATCGACTCGTGGTTCGACAACTACCTGGGCGTGGTCTCACTCGTGCGCGTGATGCAGGGCGAGATCAAAGCGGGTGACAAGATCAAGGTGATGACGACCGGTCGCGTGCATCTGGTCGATCAGGCAGGCGTATTCACACCCAAGCGCAAGGTCACGGGTCGCCTAGGTCCAGGCGAAGTGGGCTGGGTGACGGCGTCAATTAAAGATGTCCACGGCGCGCCAGTGGGCGACACCCTGACCCTAGCCGTCAATCCGGCAAGCGAGCCGCTGCCAGGTTTTCAGGAGATGCAGCCGCGCGTGTTCGCGGGCCTTTTCCCGGTGGAATCTGATGATTACCCAAATCTTCGCGAAGCCCTAGAAAAACTCAAGCTCAACGACGCAGCATTGCGCTACGAGCCCGAGTCGTCTGAGGCAATGGGGTTTGGATTCCGCTGCGGATTTCTCGGCATGCTGCACATGGAGATCGTGCAGGAACGTCTGGAGCGTGAGTACGACCTTGATCTGATCACTACTGCACCAACGGTGATCTACGAAATACTGACCAGCGACAACGAAGTTTTGCCGCTGGACAATCCGGCCAAGCTGCCGCCCAGCCCGAAGGTGTTGGAAATACGCGAGCCGATCATTCTCGCCAATATCCTTACGCCGCCTGACTACGTCGGCAATATCATCAAGCTTTGCGAAGACAAGCGTGGCTCGCAGGTCGGCATTAACTATCTGGGCAGCCAGGTGCAGATTTCCTACGAGCTGCCGATGGCCGAAGTGGTGCTGGACTTCTTCGACAAGCTGAAGTCGGTCAGTCGCGGCTATGCGTCCCTCGATTACCACTTCGTGCGCTTTGAGGCAGGCCCCTTTGTTCGGCTTGATCTACTGATCAACGGCGATCGCGTGGACGCGCTGTCGACCATCATTCACAGGAATGCCGCCGACCGTCGCGGCCGTGACGTCTGCGAAAAGATGCGCGAGCTGATTCCGCGACAGATGTTTGATGTGGCGATTCAGTCAGCGGTCGGCGCGCAGATACTGTCACGCTCGACGGTAAAGGCGATGCGCAAAAACGTCTTGGCAAAATGCTATGGCGGTGACGTCTCGCGCAAACGCAAGCTGCTGGAAAAGCAGAAGGCAGGCAAAAAGCGCATGAAGCAAGTTGGCCGCGTTGAGATTCCGCAGGAGGCGTTTCTCGCCGTGCTGCAAGTAGACTCAAAGTGATCGCTGATCGCGTTATTCACCAGCGGTCTTTGCGACCGAACTTATCTATCGTAGGAACTCGCACGTGAGCGTCGATTTCGCCGCAATTTTAGTTGCATTGTCCGCATTGACGGGCGCAATTTGGTTGATTGATGCGCTGTTCTTCGCCAAGGCGCGCGCGCGCTCGGCTACTGCCATTGATGGTCGCGCAGGGGGGATGGTTGAGCCGCAGCGCGAACCGCTGATCGTTGAGTACGCGCGCTCGTTTTTTCCGGTGATCTTTGTTGTGTTGATCATCCGCTCGTTTCTCGCTGAACCGTTTCGAATTCCGTCGGGCTCGATGATGCCCACCTTGCTGATTGGCGATTTCATTCTCGTCAACAAGTTTGCCTACGGCCTTAAGATACCGGTGCTGGACTACAAGGTAGTGCCGATCGGTGATCCAGAACGCGGCGACGTTGTGGTCTTTCGCTATCCCGAAGATCCATCGCAGGACTACATCAAGCGCGTTGTCGGGCTGCCGGGCGACACCGTGGCCTATCGGGGCAAGCGCCTCTACGTAAATGGTGAGGAAGTCATCGCCGAGATGATAGGTCGCTACGTCGGCGAGGGCAGTGGACGCGAAAGCACCGGCAGCGAGCTAAAGCAGGAGAAGCTGGGCGAGGTCGAGCACCAGTTGCTGATTCGGCCGAACGCCAACTTTGGCGGTGCTGGCGAGGGCGAGTGGCAAGTCCCGGCCGGGCACTATTTCGTGATGGGTGACAATCGCGATAACAGCGTAGACAGCCGCTTCTGGGGCTTTGTGCCTGAAAAGAATCTTGTGGGTCGCGCGTTTCTGATTTGGATGAGCTGGGGAGGCCGGAATACGGCGGTGGATTTCAGCCGAATCGGAACCGTCATACACTAGCGGCCACTCGGCGCACCTGGGCGCGGGTTTCGCTAGCTTTTTTCTTGGGGGGCAAGACATGCGTAGCAGTCGACATCAGCGTGGTATCAGCCTGCTTGGCTTTGCAATGTTGCTGGCCTTGCTGGGGTTTTTCGCCTTCATCATCATGCGGCTGTTTCCGGTCTATGTGGAGGCAAACAGCGTGAAGAGTGATTTGGCGGGCCTCAAGGCTGAGGCTAACTCAGACAAGCTTTCGCCTACCCAGGTTCGAAACCTGTTGCAGCGTCGCTTTGAAATTTCATATGTTGAGAGTGTGCGTCCGGAGCACATTACCTTCGATAGAAAGAACGGTTACAACGTTGCTATCAACTATGAGGTTCGCCGGCCGCTGATGTACAACCTCGATTACGTCGCGAAATTTTCCTACACGACCAACCTTGCAGAACGGTAGCCGGAAAACGGCCGAATCTGCATTCGGCCATCAGTTCTCTGACCCTGAGCTGCTGCAGCGTGCACTTACGCACCGCAGCGTGGGTTCACGCAACAACGAGCGGATGGAGTTTTTGGGGGATGCAGTGCTCAACTGCATAGCCGCCGAAGCGCTTTTTCATCAATGGCCGCGCGCAGACGAGGGCGATTTGACACGCGGGCGCGCCGCTTTGGTGCGCGAATCTTCGCTTGCGGAAATTGCGCGAAGACTGCAGCTAGGCGACAAGATTGCGCTGGGGCCGGGAGAGTTGAAAAGCGGCGGACATCGGCGAGAGTCGATTCTTGCTGACGCGCTGGAGGCGGTCATCGGCGCTATTTTTCTGGACGCTGGATTTGAAGCGGCGCGACGTTGCGTGACGGCGTGGCTGGAAGCACCGCTGCACGGACTGGCCCAAGGCAGTGTTGAGAAAGACGCCAAGACCCAGCTGCAGGAATGGCTGCAGGCGCGCCAGCTGGGTCTGCCGGAGTACACGCTGGTCGATACACGGGGCGAGGAGCACTGCCGAATATTTCGCGCGCGCTGCGCAGTCGATGCGCTTCAACTCAGCGGCGAGGGTGAGGGTGCTTCACGGCGCCTAGCCGAGCAGGCGGCTGCCGCCATTTTGCTGCACCAATGTGAGATGCAACCATGAGTGATTCTAGTTCTCCTCCTTCGAATGATTCGCCCCAGCGCTGCGGCACGGTAGCGGTCATTGGCCGGCCTAACGTCGGCAAGTCGACCCTCGTAAACGGGCTGGTCGGCTTTCGCGTCAGCATCGTGTCACCACGGCCGCAAACGACCCGACATCGGATTTTGGGCATTGCTACCGTTGAAGGAGGTCAAATCGTCTACGCCGACACCCCCGGCCTGCATGCAGCGGGCAAGCGTGCAATGAACCGATATATGAATCGAGCAGCGACGGGTGCTATCGAGGGCGTCGATATTGGCATGCTGGTGATTGAGGCCGGACAGTGGCGCGAGGACGACGAGCGTGCGTTTACGGCGCTGCGCGCTAGCGGCGTGCCGATGGTGTTAGTGCTGAACAAGACCGACACCATCAAAGATAAAGCGAGCCTGTTGCCGTTTATCGCCAAAGTCAGCGAGGGACGCGGGTTTGCTGAGATATTTCCGCTCTCGGCGCGCAAGGGCGTTGGGCTGGAAGACCTGCAAAAAGCCCTGCTGCGCCTGCTGCCTGAAGGCGAACCGCAGTACGGTGAAGACGAAGTCACGGATCGCAGCGAGCGGTTTCTGGTTGCTGAGTTGATCCGTGAGCAGCTAATGCGTCAGCTAGGCGATGAGTTACCCTATGTCAGTACGGTCGAGATCAGCTCCTACAAGGAGGACGGCCGACTGCTGCGAATCAGCGCCGTGGTCTGGGTCGAGCGCGAAGGGCAAAAGGCCATCGTCGTCGGCGCCGGTGGTGCGCAGATGCGCGCTATCGGTCAATCCGCGCGCCTTGCTATCGAAAAAATGATGGACCAAAAGGTGTTTTTAGAGCTCTGGTGCAAGGTGCGCGACAGCTGGTCTGACGACGAGGCGCAGCTGCGCCGCTTTGGCTACGAGGGTTGATCGTTGATTAGCTAGGTGTTGATCGACTGTGTCGCAGCACGACGACGCGCAGCCGGCTTGGATCCTGCACGCGCGTCCCTATCGCGAGACCAGCCTGCTGGTTGATGCGCTGACCCTCAATCACGGCCGCGTCGGATTTGTCGCGCGCGGCGTACGTGGTGCACGTGCGCAACCGCTGCGCGCCGCGCTGCAGCCGCTACAGGCTTTGTTGTTGGTGCTCAAAGGCCGAGGCGAGCTGCCGATGCTGGTTTCTGCAGAGGTGAAAGATCGCGCCGTGGCGCTAAGCGGCCGACCCTTGCTTTCCGCGTTCTATATCAACGAGCTGCTCACCGTGCTTCTGCCGCGCCATGAGCCATGTGCAGAGCTTTTTTGGCGCTACGCTATGTGCATCAATGCCTTGGCCGATGAGGCGGCGCCAGCGTGGCAGCTGCGCTGCTTTGAGCGCGATCTGCTGCAAACTCTGGGCTACGCGATGCCATTGGACACAGACGCCGTAGCAGGTGCTCCCATTGATCCCGCGACAAGCTATCGGTTCGATCCAGAACGCGGCGCGATTCCGGTTCGCGCGGGAAGTCCAGAGTCGGTCTCAGGATTGGCGCTGCTCGCGCTGACCCAGGCTGCGCCGCCGTCAGCCGCGGTGCAAACCGAGCTGCGCCACTTGATGCGACGCATGATTCGCTGGCAGCTCGGCGGTCGCGAGTTGCGTTCGTGGCGAATCCTTGCTGAGCTCGAACGTTCGAGTTCAACTCCAACGATGCCTTTACTGACGCCTCAAGCTGCGCTGAGCGCGCTGCCGGCGTCGGGCCCATCCAAAGATTGAAGAACCGCGTCACACGTCTCGATCAGCGCATGACACGACCGCGATGGCAAGGTCTGGACGGCTACTTGGTCGTGTGCCAGCCGAATGGACAGGACGCGAGCGATTTCGCCAAGGCGTGCCGCGCCGCAAAACCCACAGGAGGCGCGCAGGCGGTGCAGTTCAGCGGCCATGGCTGTAACGTCGCCGGCGGCTATGGCGTCAAGCATGCGCTGCTTTTGCGCCCGAAGTTCGATGCGAAACAAACCGCGCAAAGCCGCGACTGACGCGCGATTTCCGCCGGCCACGGCCAAAGCGGACGCATCGTCCCATAGCGGCCTGCTGTCAACGATGACGGGCGCTGTTGACGCATACGAGCGATGGTCAGCTACCAACTTTAGCAGCTCGTCACTTGAGATCGGCTTGCTGGCCACGGCCGCAAAGCCTGCCGCAAGCAGCGCCCCGCGCCGGCCGGAGTCGAGATCGGCAGTGAGCGCGATCGCGGGCACCGGCTGGGACGTGTTCGCGGGCGCTTGTTCGCCTCGTCGCAGTGCGGCTAGCAGCTGATCGCCGCGAATCCCCGGCAGGCTCACATCAAGCAGCAGCAGATCGAACGTTTTTTCCCGCGCGAGCGCCAGCGCGGCATGGCCGTCGCCCACTACATCCACGCTGTGCCCTGCTATCAGCAGCACCTCGCTTAAAAAAGCTCGACTCACCGCGTCGTCTTCAGCCAGCAGCAGGTTCATCAATGGTCCCTCGACCGCGTCCGCACTATGCTGCCAGCATGCACTACTGGATTCACTTCTTGCTGGTTCACGCCCTGCTGCTTCCGACGCTCGCTGTTGCGTCAGTGCTGCAGGTTGCGGCTGAGCGAATCGACAGCACGAGCGTCGAGGCAACTCAGGTCAATCTGCGAGTGGACTGGCCCGAGGCAGCCGGGCGCGGCGAACTGGTTCTCAACGCGCAAACTCTCCGTTTCGGCGACACCGGATTGGCGTTTCAGGCCCTACGCTGGCGCTGTGAACTCGTGCATCTGGATGGCGGCTGGCGCTGCGAGGGCAGCATTGATGCGGCAGGAATGCGGCAGGGCAGGCTCTTACTGTCGTCAGCCGCTGACGGCACGCGCGGCGAACTGAGCAACGGCGCAGCCCGGCTGGTAGTCGATACCCGTCCGACCCAGCCGGGCTTGACGCTCGTCCAAATCACCCAGCTGCCTGTCGACTGGCTGCAGCCGCTACTGGCCACGGTTTGGCCAGAAGCCACGCTCAACGAGGGAAAGATCGATGCGCGCTTCGAGATCCCACTCGATGCGGATTCTATTCGCGCGGTCGGTTCACTGGACGCGCAAAAAGTGAGTTTGGATACCGCTGACGGACGCATTGCGGCCGCTGGTTTGTCCTACCAAGGCGCACTGCGGGTTGACTTCGGCACGGCGGTCGAAGTTGCGCTGGATGGCCAGTTACTCGGTGCTGAGCTGCTGGCTGGAAGCACCTACATTGAATTGCCCCAGTCGCCTATCGATATTGCTTTCAATGCCAAGGGCGAAACCACCGACGTTTGGACGATTAGCGGCGTGCGCTGGCGTGACGGTCAGGTCCTGCACGCGCAGGGTGAGGCGACGTTGGATGTCTCTAAAAGCGCACGGCTTGATCGCCTGCATCTGACGGTTGAAAGCGCGCAGCTCGCAGACTTCAGTACGCGCTATGTTCAGTCCGCGTTGGCGAGTGCAGGATTGCCCGCGGCATCCGCTGCGGGCAGTGCGTCGCTGGCATTCGACATCGACATCGGCGACGCCGGCAAAACAGCGGTTAACTTGATGCTT
>JBBSIY010000171.1:0-7485 GCA_038257785.1 Lysobacterales bacterium | reverse complement strand
TTGGCAGCAGAAGCGGCGGCGGCAGGCGGCGGCTGGGTTCAGCAATACGCTATGTGGGCCGTGCTGCTCGGCGTGTTTGTCACCAGCTTCTACAGCTTCCGTTTGCTCTACCTAACGTTTCATGGCGAAGAGCGTTTTCGCCGAGCGGCAAATGGGCATGGACACGAACATGACGCGCACGGTCATGACGGCCACCACGGGGTTCATGAGCCACACGAATCGCCGTGGGTGGTAACGCTGCCGCTGATACTGCTCGCCATTCCGTCCATCGCGATTGGCTTCTTCACCGTTGGCCCGATGCTGTTCGGTGATTTTTTCGCCGCTGCCATCACCGTCAATGAAGCGAACAATACGCTAGGCGAGGTCGCACAGAAGGTGTGGCATGCCGATCATGGGTGGCTGCAGGCGGCTGTTGGGTTCGGCCTGCATTTCTGGGCCTCACCGGTGTTTTGGCTGGCGTTCGGCGGCTTCGCGTTGGCTAGCTACCTGTATCTGATCAACCCGGCGTTGGCGACCCGCCTGCGCGAGCGCTTCGCTATCCCGGTCCGCGTACTAGAAAACAAATACGGCTTCGACGACCTGTACCAAGCGGTCTTTGCGCGCGGTAGCGTCGGACTCGGTCGCGCTTTTTGGCGCGGCGGTGATGCGACGATCATAGATGGCGTGCTGGTAAATGGATCGGCGACGTTTGTTGATCGTCTCGCCGCTGTCGCCCGGCAGCTGCAGAGCGGCATGCTTTATCACTACGCCTTCGCAATGATTCTTGGCTTGATCGTGCTGCTGGCCACATTGATTGTCACGCTGCACTGATGCGGCAACTTTGTCTAACGAGATTGACTGATGGGTTCTGACGCACACCTGCTGAGCCTTCTGATTTGGCTACCGATCATCGGCGGTCTTGTGGCGCTCGCGATGGGTCGCGACAAGCCTGCGCTGGCGCGCGGGTTCGCCCTGCTGGTGGCGCTTGCGACGTTTGCGCTCAGTATTCCGCTCTATCTGGACTTCGACAGCGCGCGCGCCAGCATGCAGTTCGCCGAAGATGTGGCGTGGATCCCCGCATGGAACATCAAATACGCGCTGGGCGTTGACGGCATTTCGGTGGCGCTGATCATCCTCACCACGTTCACTACGGTGTTGGTGCTGATCGGCGCGTGGTCGGCTATTGAGGATCGCGTCAATCAGTACGTGGCTGCCTTTCTGATTCTCGAAGGCATGATGATCGGCGTGTTCAGCGCTTTAGACGCCATGCTGTTCTACGTGTTTTTCGAAGGCATGCTGATTCCGATGTTCATCATCATCGGCGTGTGGGGTGGGACGCGTCGCGTATATGCGTCGATCAAGTTCTTCTTGTTCACCTTCCTCGGCTCCGTGTTCATGCTGATCGGGCTGGTGTATCTGTATTTGAAGGGCGGCAGCTGGCAGCTCGCCGACATGTACGCGCTGAAACTCGACAGCGTGGAGCAGATGTGGCTGTTTTTCGGGTTCTTGATTGCGTTCGCGGTCAAGGTGCCGATGTTCCCAGTCCACACCTGGTTGCCGGACGCTCACGTAGAAGCGCCTACCGGCGGATCGGTGATTCTGGCCGCGATCATGCTGAAGATTGGTGGCTACGGCTTCATACGCTTTGTGCTGCCGATTGTTCCCGACGCCGGCGCGGAGTGGGCTTGGCTGGTGATAACAATGAGCTTGATTGCGGTTGTTTACGTCGGGCTTGTCGCGCTGGTGCAAGAGGACATGAAAAAGCTGATCGCCTACTCGTCGATTTCGCACATGGGCTTCGTCACCTTGGGCACCTTTATCGCGTTTGCGCTGGTGCGCGAGGCGGGACGAACCGACGCGGCCGAGCTGGGACTGCAGGGCGCAATGGTGCAGATGATTTCGCCCGGATTTATTTCTGGCGCGAGGTTCTCCTGCGTCGGTGTGGTTTATGACCGCATGCATAGCCGCATGATCAAAGACTATGGCGGCGTGGCCAACTCAATGCCGTGGTTTGCCGCGTTCTTTGTGCTGTTTGCGATGGCTAACTCCGGGCTGCCGGCAACCTCCGGCTTTGTTGGCGAGTTCATGGTCATTTTGGCGACGTTCCAATACAGCCCGATCGTGGCAGCCCTCGCCGCGCTGACCCTGATCATTGGCGCGGCGTACACCCTATGGCTGGTCAAGCGCGTGATTTTTGGCGAGGTCGGCAACGCTAACGTCGCTGCGCTGAAGGACATCAATGGTCGTGAAACGCTAGTGCTGGGCGCGTTCGCGCTGGGCGTGCTGTTCTTCGGCATCTACCCGAAGCCGCTGACCGACCTCATGGGCGCATCGATTGCGCATCTGGTGCAGCAGCTCGCTGTGACCAAGCTGTAATCGGGAATTCGACCACAGATGATGACCACCGACCTCCTGACCATGCTGCCTGAGCTATTCTTGCTCGGAGCAACCTGCGCGCTTCTGCTGATTGACCTTTCGTCACCGACGCGCGCCGTGGCCTCACTCACTTCCTCGCCTTGGGTGTCCTGACCGCGACGCTCACGCTCGTTCTGCGTGGCCACGATGGCGTTGCGGCTAGTGCCTTCGGCGGCATGTTTATCAAAGATGCGCCTAGCGACATCTTAAAAGCGTTCATCCTGATCACCACGGCGGCGACATTTGTTTACGCCAAGCAGTATTTGCTAGATCGAAAGCTGTTCCGCGGTGAGTTCCACGTGCTTTGTTTGTTCGCCGCGCTGGGCATGATGATCCTCGTCTCCGCCGGCAATCTGGTCACCGTGTATCTCGGCCTCGAGCTGCTGGCGTTGTCGTCATACGCGCTGGTGGCGCTGAATCGCGACAACGCCGTGGCGTCAGAGGCGGCGATGAAGTACTTCGTCCTAGGTGCGCTGGCGTCGGGCATGCTGCTCTACGGCATGTCGATGATCTACGGCGCGACGGGTAGCTTGGACCTAGTCACCATTCACGCCGCCACTGCGGGACTCGGTGAAAACCGAATGCTGATGATGTTTGGCGTTGTGTTTTTGATTGTAGGTATTGCGTTTAAGTTCGGTGCCGCGCCGTTTCATATGTGGTTGCCGGACGTGTACCAAGGTGCGCCGACGGCCATTACTTTGTTTATCGGGTCCGCGCCCAAGCTGGCGGCGTTCGGTATGGCGTGGCGTTTGCTGGAAGGCGGCGCTGGTGATCTTGATGCCTGGTGGCGCGACATCATCGCTTGGCTCGCTGTCGCCTCGCTCGCGGTCGGCAACGTCATCGCCATCGCTCAAACAAACATGAAGCGGATGTTGGCGTACTCGACAATTTCGCACGTCGGTTTTCTGTTTCTTGCGCTAACCAATCCAAGCAGCGTTGGCTATGCCGCCGCCATGTTCTACGCCATCACGTACGCACTGATGTCGGCTGGCGCATTTGCGACCGTCATCATGCTGTCGCGCAAGGGCTACGAGGCGGAACAGATCGCTGACTACGCTGGCTTGGCGCGTAAGCACCCGTGGCAAGGGTTTCTAGTGCTGCTGCTAATGGGGTCCCTAGCCGGCCTGCCGCCGCTGTTTGGCTTTTGGGCCAAGCTCGCGGTGCTGCAGGCGGCGGTGCAGGGCGGCATGCTGTGGTTGGCGATTGTCGGCGTGGTCTTTGCCGTCGTCGGCGCGTACTACTACCTAAGAGTTATCAAGGTGATGTATTTCGATCCTGCCGACGAGTCCAGTAAGGCGGGATTGATCGAAGATCCGCAGTTTCGCCTGCTGCTGTCTGCCAATGCATTGCTGATGCTGGTGCTGGGTCTTTTTTCTGGCCCATTGATTGCGTGGTGTCAAGCCGCCTTCGGCGCCTGATGCACCGTTCAAGAATCTAAAATCACTCTTGCAGGAAAACGGTCGTCACCGTATACTTGCTCGCTCACTGCTGCGGGGTGGAGCAGTCTGGCAGCTCGTCGGGCTCATAACCCGAAGGTCGCAGGTTCAAATCCTGCCCCCGCTACCAGTTTCAGGTTGAAAGAGCCTCCTCGTGAGGCTCTTTCGCTTTAAGGCTCAGGCTTCTTGTAACCAGAAGCGCGAGCCCCGGAATCTGGGTGTCACGCTAAGGGGCCTTGTGCCCCTTTTCTTTTGTCAGGAAAGCGGCCTTGTGCCCCTTTTCTTTTGTCAGGAAAGCGGCCTTGTGCCTCTTTGTGTTTTGTCAGGTAAAGCGGGCTTGTGCCCCTTTTCTTTTGCTAGGAAAGCGGCCTTGTGCTTCTTCCAACCCTACGTGAGGAGCTCAGCCTCGTGGATGGTGTCTAAGCGGAACCAATTGAGCGTGGCCTGTGTGTATGGATGATCGTGCAACTCCCGTTTGGCAGGATGAATGACACAACAGATTGATCAACTCGAAGCCCTATTCGCACCCGCCATCGAGGCGCTGGGGCTGGGTATTGTTTTGTGGGGCATCGAGTTCCAAGCCGGTGATCATCGCGCGATGCTGCGTCTATACGTCGATGCAATTGATCGCCACGTTGGCATCGAAGACTGCGAGGCCGCTAGCCGCGAAGTCAGCGCGCTGCTCGACGTGCACGATCCAGTGCCCGGCAACTACACGCTTGAGGTCTCCTCGCCAGGGTTCGATCGGCCGCTGTTTAAGCCCGAGCAGTTCGCGGCTTTTATCGGTGAAACCGTAAAGATCACGCTAGCGGTGCCGACTGCAGGTCGCCGTCGCGCACATGGCAAGATCATCCGCGTTGACGGCGAGCAGATTGTTGTTGAGGTTGACGGTGTCGAACTCGGTTTCGAGCACGGCAACATTCAGAAAGCGCGGCTAGTGCCGCAGTTCGAACCGCCGCTTAAACCGATAAGTAAAGCGCCGAGCCGCCGCCCGGCGCGCGCGGACAAAACCCCCACTTCCGAAGGCACCGCCTGAGCGCGTCTCAGGCCCATGGAGCGTAGACGATGAGCAAGGAACTGTTGTTGGTAATGGACGCGGTCGCCAACGAGAAGGGCGTCGACGGTGCCGTTATTCTTGAGGCGATGGAAGCTGCACTCGCGTCCGCAGCGAAAAAGCGCTACCACGAGCAGGACGTCCTGATGCGCGTGGTGATCAATCCGAAAGACGGCACATACGAAACCTTCCGTCGTTGGGAGGTCGTAGCCGACGACGTAGTGATGGAGTCGCCTGATCGCCAGCTGCGCTTGATGGACGCGCTTGATGAGCGCGATGACTCAGCGGTTGGTGACTTCATCGAAGAGAAAGTCGACAACGCGGAATTCGGCCGCATTGCTGCGCAAGCTGCCAAGCAGGTCATCGTGCAGCGCGTTCGCGAGGCCGAACGTGCGCAGGTCGTAGAGGCTTACAAAGATCGGGTAGGTGAGTTGATCACCGGCATCGTCAAGCGCGCTGAGCGCGGCAGCATTTACGTGGATCTAGGCGGCAATGCCGAAGCCTTGATCTCCAAAGATAAGGCGATTCCGCGCGACGTGCTGCGTCCGGGTGATCGGGTCCGCGGTTTCTTGCTCGACGTGCGCGCGGAAGTGCGCGGTCCGCAGCTGTTTATCTCGCGGGCGGCACCCGAATTCATGATTGAGCTGTTCAAGCTCGAAGTGCCGGAAGTGGGTCAAGGCCTTGTCGAGATAAAAGCCGCAGCGCGCGATCCGGGAGATCGGGCGAAAATCGCGGTGCTCGCCCACGACCATCGCACCGATCCCATCGGCGCCTGCATCGGCATGCGCGGTTCGCGCGTGCAGGCGGTGTCTAACGAACTGAACGGCGAGCGCATCGATATTGTCCTGTGGTCTGAAAACCCGGCGCAGTTCGTTATTAACGCCATGGCACCTGCGGAAGTGCAGTCGATCATCGTCGATGAAGAGCGTCACTCGATGGATATAGCGGTGGCGGAAGAGAATCTGGCTAAGGCCATCGGCAAAGGCGGGCAGAACGTACGTCTGGCCAGCAAGCTGAGCGGCTGGCAGCTAAACGTGATGACGCAGGATCAGGTCACCGCCAAGAGCGAGGGTGAGCAAGCGACCGCGCGTCTGCTGTTCCAAGACAAGCTGGAAGTGGACGAAGAAATTGCCGGCATTCTGGTATCGGAAGGCTTCTCGACCGTTGAGGAAATTGCCTATGTGCCGGTTGGCGAACTGCTGGCCGTTGAGGGCTTCGATGAAGACATCGTCGAGGAGCTGCGCGCCCGTGCTCGCGACGCGCTGCTCACCGAGGCGCTCGCAGCAGAAGAGGTCATCGAGGACCACAAGCCGGCTGACGACCTATTGGCGCTGGCCGGAATGGACGAAGCCACCGCTTATGCGCTGGCCGCTCGCGGCGTGCAAACGGCAGAAGATCTAGGCGAGCTGGGTGCCGATGAAATCCTAGATATTGAAGGGATGGATGAGGCACGCGCGGCGGCGCTGATACTGGCTGCTCGCGCTGATGAAATTGCAAGGCTGGAACGCGCGGGTTGATGCGGTTGGTTAGACGCGCGCTAAACGCGCGTCTACCAAGCGGTTCGTCAAGCGTGATCGATGGTAATTCATCGATACCATAGAGAGTTCACGGGCGCTGCTGGCGCCCCAAGTACAGGAAGTCCCATGTCCGAAGTCACCGTACGAACGCTGGCCACGCAGGTCGGCACCCCGGTAGAAAAGCTGCTGTTGCAGCTGGCGGAGGCCGGCATGAGCTTCGCAGACGCGGATCAGGTGGTGACACCGACCGAAAAAATGAAGCTGCTTGGCTTCCTGCGCCGCACACACGGTAAGGCTGAAGTGCCTTCCGCTGACAGTGTGCCGCGGCAGATCACGCTTAGTCGCCGCAAGGTGGGCGAGCTGACCGTGGCTGCGGGAAAAAGCAAAACGACGGTTGCGGTCGAAGTCCGCCAGAAGCGCACGTATGTCAAGCGCGAAATGGTCGCCGAACACGATGTGCAAAAAGTCGAGCGCGAGCAAGCGGTGCGCATCCTTGCCGACTCACGTCAGCAGCAGGAGGCTGATGAAGCCCAGCGGCTTGAGGTCGAGCGTCGTCGCGAAGAGGAAGTGGCGCAGCGTAAAGCGGCAGAGCTTGCTGAGCGTCAGGCGCGCGAGGCCGAAGAAGCGCAGCGCGTGGTTGCAGAAACCGAGCGCGCAGAGGCTGCTGCGGCCGTTGCGGTCGAGGCACAGCCTGCTGCTGCGCTGAAAGAGCCAGCGAAAGCGCCCGAGGCTGCTGCTCGCCCGCCGACAGAGGCACCGCGTCGCGAAGCCGACAAGCCGACGCGGCAGAAGCCGGCGCGTGGCCACACGCGTGGAGATGCTGACGACGCCGCAGCAAATCGTTTTGCCAAGGGCGAGCTGCATCTAACCAAGGCAAACAGCGCGCGCCGTGGCGCCGCCGCCAAGCGCAAGCCGACGCGTCGGCCTGAGCCGGCACGCGGTGGCACGACCACGCACGGCTTTTCACGACCAACGGCGCCGGTTGAGCGCGAGGTCGCGGTGGGCGACTCAATCATCGTTGCCGATCTGGCGCAGAAGCTGGCCATCAAGGGCTCAGAAATCGTCAAAGCGCTGTTCAAGATGG
>JBBSIY010000170.1:0-7521 GCA_038257785.1 Lysobacterales bacterium | reverse complement strand
GGCCTGCTTGCGTTCGGTGATGTCCAGGATGACCGCCAGGAACACGCGCGAGTTTTTATGCTCGACCAGCTGCAGGTGGACCTCCACCGGGTAGTGGCTGCCATCGGCGCGCCGGTGAACGGTTTCGAAACGTTGTTGCGCTTGCTCGCGGCGGACTAGGGGCGCGATGAGCAGGCGGAATGAGTCTTCGTTGAATTCCGGCTTCAAATCTACCGGCGTCATTGCCTGCATGGCTTCGAGCGAATAACCCAGATTGCGCAGCGCTCCCTGATTGACATAGTCAAAACGCAGGGTCTCAGCATTGAAGACGAAAATCTCATTCAGGCTGGACTCCATGATGTGCAGGAGCTGCGCCTGATTGTCCCGGGCCTGCCTGCGCTCGCTCATGTCGCGTAACGAAGTCACCCAGGCCGGCTTGCCTTCCCACTGCAACCGCGACATGCGCATCTCGGCAACGATGCTGCTGGCGTCGGGTCGGTCGACGTGAATCTCCCGACTGGCAGTGCCCGCTATGGGGAAACCGAATGGCGAGCCGACTAGGGTCGACGCTGGGAGGCCGAACAGGCTCTGTGCTGCGGGATTGGCGAACTGGATCAAACCCGACTCGTCGAGTACCAGCACCGCATCTGCCTGGTGGGCGATGAGGTCGCGAAACCGCGCCTCACTTGCCCGCAGTGCGCGAGAGAGCTGATGTTGACGCAGATGCATGCGCACACGCGCCAACAGATCCTCGTTCGGGATGGGGCGGGCAATATAGTCGTCGGCGCCCGTGTCCACGCCGGCAGACTGCTGATTCCCGCTGTCTGCCGGCGAGCTGAGCAAAACCACGGAGGTTTCCGCCAAGTCGATATCCGCTTTGATCTGGCGCAACACCTCCAACCCTGACAGGTCGGGAAGCACTACATCGAGAAGAATCAGGTCCGGCTTGAACTGTCTTGCAACCCGAAGCGCCTCCTCGCCGCTGGTTGCTTGCGCAACGTCATAACCAGCGCGCTTCAGTAGGCCCACGGTCTGTTCGACCGTCGGGATTTTATCGTTGACGACAAGTACGGACCCACTTCCGGACATGTAAGCCCACTCCTTGGTGCGTGTCGGATAACAGGTTTCTACTTCTGCGCCGCTTGCGCGCCGAAAAGTAAGCCATCGACTTCATAAAACGGCCTATCGATGCTTGTCCCGAGCCCCCCGATACAACCCTAACGGGAACGTGACCGGGACTGCAAATCTAAACAACCACTTCCACGGCAAGAGTTCAAATTAGTCCACTGAATTGTAGATCGGTAGAAGATCAATTCAACCTATCGCGCTTAGTTGTAAGCGCCATGTCTCAGCTGTCGCAGCCCGCAAGACCCGCCCGGCGCAGCCTGACGGCGAAGCTGAGCCGGCGAAGCTGGACACCGACGACCAACGTGGGCGACCGGCGAATTGCAGATGATGTGTAGAGTTTTAAGCTCGCCTGAGCCGCTATTTCCAAAGATAACTGACCCACTCCCGAGCTTCGCAAACCTCATGCCTTATGCCATCGGTGCTGGTTTTCGGCGGGTCAATTTCGGATGCAATTTGTCCCGGCAAGTAGGTCAGTTCTTGGCGAACATGATTAATCTGCCTGCATCCTCATCTTCCCGCTCTATCTCAGCGGGTGGGCAGGCCCCACGCAGCAGCCAAATTTCTACTTAGCTTCGTCCTCCGCCGCACTCACTGAGTACTCAAGCAGCGCCGGCTTGCTGCCGTCGGGCAGCCGCCATTCGAAACTATTGTCGATAGTGTCTAGCGCTGCCACCTGCGGGCAGAGCTTTGCGACCTTGGCCTCTAGCGATTTGGCAGCGCCTTCGACCGAGCGTTCGATTTCGGCACCAAATTCGTTGGCGCGGCGTTCAATGGTGGCAGCGGCATCTGCATCACCACTCAACGCCACGCTGATCGCTTGCGCAGCAAACTCACCAGCGAGCGTAGGCACGATGCGCTTCACTGCGGCCTCAACCCGCGCCTCGAATGCTTGGCTCTCCAAAGCGTCCGACGACTTAGCCGCAGCGACTGCACGCATTGCATCAACCTGCAGCGACTTTAGTTCGCTCAGCAATTCAGCGCGACGCGCCTCGCTTGAGAACTGCGTGACGACTGACGATAGAGCGATGAACGCGATGTCGATACTGTCGCTGGCAATCTGCTTGACCTGCGGCACCATCGCCAGAATGTCGCTATTGAATTGCTGCACGCGCGCCACATCGGCAGCGGTGAGTTCGACGCGCTGCCCGTCAATCAGAAGCCCATCGCGACTGAATTGAATGCGCGCCGGGCCGGCAGTGTCGGACGATTTGCGGGTGAAGCCGACTCTGCCGCTATCGACATCGATGCTATAGCCGCTTTCGACATGGCATTTTGCCTCGAGGTTGATGCTGGAGGCAGCCACCGACATTGGCGCGGCGAGTGCGGCGGCGAGGGCGACAGCAAGGGTACGATTCATGGCGACGTTCCTGGGTGGGATGGTGTAACAGTGGACCAGCACACTTCGCCCAACCATCGGCCGGAAGTCATGCACGGCCATGCGGCGCGCATCGAAGCTTGCGTAAACCGTCACCGCTAGCCAGGCTGCAGCGCAGCGGAGTAGCTGATTGCCAACGCCAACATCCGCGTCGAGCAGAGTGCACTATTGCGGGAATGTCGCTTACATGATTGCGCTAGCGGATTGACCACCACAATGGCTGCCGGATGACTCCCGTCCAATGACTTTTGCACACGCATGGCGATCGCTGCGGCGCACGCCGATCTTCACGATGGCGGCGATAGTCTCGCTGACCTTAGGCATCAGCGCGGTGGGCTCGATGTTTGCCATCGTCTACGGCGTGCTGCTTGCGCCGCTGCCGTACGGTGAGCCGGAGCGCTTAGTGAGCGTCGGACTGCAGACGCCGTTAGACAATCAAATGAAGCATCCCGCTGCGGCCTACTTCACCTACCGGCAGCCCGCGCACGCGATTGAGGATGTTGCGCTCTACCGCAGCGGCACCGCCAATCTTTGGATCGCTGGTGCCGATCAAGCCGCCGAGCGCGTTAGCACCACGTGGGTCACCGCATCGATGATGCCGCTGCTGCGAGTCGCGCCGTTGCTCGGCCGCGCGTTCACCGCCGACGAAGAGTTTCGCGGTGGGCCAGAGGCAGTCATCCTCAGTGAATCTGTCTGGCGCAGCCGTTTCGACGCGTCACCCGCAGCGATTGGCAAGACCCTCATCGTCAATAGCGTGCCGCGTCAGGTGATCGGCATCATGCCGGCGCGCTTCGCGTTCCCATCCGCCGATACCCAGCTTTGGCTTCCCGTCAAACACACCGCGGACATTTCGCTAGGTGACTTCTTTTACTCCGTCGTTGCGCGCCTCGCCGAGGGCGCTAGCGTCGAGCAAGCGCAGCGCGATCTCGCAGGCGTGATGCCGAGCCTTGCCGACGCCTACCCGCGCATGCAGTCGGGCCAATCGTCAGCAGCGTGGCTGGACGAGGTTCGACCGACGCCGGTCGTGCAGCCGCTGCGCGACAACATCACGGCCGGCGTAGCGTCCACGCTGTGGATGCTGGCCGCTGCCGCAAGTCTGGTACTGCTGGTCGCGTGGGCAAACGTGGCGAACCTCATGCTGATTCGCGCCGACGGGCGACAGCGCGAACTGGCCGTTCGCGAGACGCTTGGCGGCGGACGCTTGAGCCTTGCCGCCCACTTTGTCGGCGAATCACTGCTGCTTGGCGCGGCTGCTGCGGCGCTTGCCATGCTGCTGACCGTCGCCGCCATCAGCGCGCTGGTCGCGCTTGGTCCGGCCGATATTCCTCGGCTCGCCGAGCTGCGCGTTGGACTCGCAGCCGTCTCGTTTATCGCGGTGATTGCCGCCGTCGGCGCGATGATCTGCGCGGCAGTGCCAACTGCCCGGCTGCGGCGGGCAAGTCTGTCGAACACCTTGCGCGATGGCGGACGTGGCGAGTCAGCAAGCAAGACGCGGACACGTCTGCGAACCACCATTACAGCGATGCAGATCGCGATCGCGCTAGTGGTCTCCTTGGGGTCGGCATTGCTGCTGCGCACGGCCTACAGCCTCAGCCAAGTTGAGCCTGGTTTCGACGCTACTAACGTGACCACCGTTTGGACCTTGCTGCCTTTCGCCTCGTATCGCGAAGCAACTGCCGTGGCTTTCCACGCCCGATTGACCGAGCGCGTTGCTCAGCTGCCGTCGGTTAGCGCGACCGGACTCACGACGCACCTGCCGCTCGGCAGTACCGAGCAATGGGAAACGCCATTGCGGATCGAGGGCGAGCCGCAGACGCGACTGCTGCCAGTGAACGTCGTCGACTCCGGCTACTTCGGTGCGATGCGTATTCCACTGCTCGCGGGCCGCAATTTTCAGCGGCTCGGCGTGCAAAAAGGCGACGAGATTGTCATCAGTCAACGTGCCGCCGCAGCCTTGTTCAATGATGCTAGCGGCATGGCGGCTGTGGGTAAGCGGCTGACGCGCCCACCGTCGGGACCGAGCTACACGATCATTGGCGTGGTCGGTGATGTGCGTGATCAAGACCTCGCCACACCGCCGTCGCCGATGATCTATCGGCCGCAGGCCGCGGCTATTGATCCAAGCCCCGAGCGCGGCGCCGTGCATGCAATGGCGCTGGTCGTACGGTCTAGCGGATCCCCAGAGACTGTGGTCGCGGCGATCAGGCAGATCGTGCGTGATCTTGACCCAACCGTACCAATGTCCAATGTGGAATCGATGAGCGATGTCGTACGCGCATCGACGGCGCGACTGAGCCTCACGCTTACGCTGATGACAGCCGCAGCGGCGACCACGCTGCTGCTCGGCGCGATCGGACTATATGGCGTGATGGCCTATATGGTCGCGCTGCGCACTCGCGAGTTCGGCATACGCATTGCCCTAGGTGCCAGTCCAAAACGAATAGCGCGATGGGTCGCCATGCGCGGACTGCTGCTGACAGCCACCGGACTCGCTGTAGGGTTTGTTTTGTATGCAGCGTCGGTGCCGCTACTGCGAGCGTTTCTCTACGGCGTCACCGCAACCGACCCGGTAACGCTCACCGCCACCACGCTCGCCCTCGTCGCGACGGCCTCGCTGGCCTGCTGGATTCCGGCAATGCGAGCCGCGCAGATTGATCCAGCGGAGGCGCTTCGGGCGGATTAGCGCGCCGTTGATTTACGCGGCGAAGAATCCGCCGGTGTCCGCTGCCGCTGTTGAATCGCGAGCGGCTGCTTGACGCGCAGCAGCGCTGGGCTATGAACGAGGTCAGCGGTGCTGACTGATTTGCCTACACGCAAACGCGGATCTCGATTGCGCCGATCTCGACTGGACCGACATGGGCCACAAGGAACTCAGGACGGCGCGACACCGCCCTGAGTTAAAGCTGCTTAAACCGCAGCGTCCTTAAGCTTCTTCAACGGACGAACCTTGAGCTTTGAGCTTGCCGGCTTCGCCTCAAACCACTGCTCTTCCTTGGTGAACGGGTTGATACCCTTGCGCCGAGCCTTGGCCGGCACCTTCACTGCGGTCACTTTGAGCAGGCCCGGCAATACGAACTCACCGGCTCCCTTCTTTGAAACCGATGCAACCATGGCGGCTTCGAGGCCAGCCAGCACAGCCTTAACGTCCTTTGCCGAAACGTCTGAATTCTCGGCAATGAAATTGACCAAGCTGGTCTTGTTCATCGCTTCTTTAATCGGTGCCGCGGCCTTCGGGGCCGCTGCGGTTGGGGCTTTCTTAATTGCCATTTTTAACTCCTGTAGTGCCTTTTGGCCGACTCAAGGTAGCGGGCCTTGCGGCAGACGCAAGTGCTTTTTTACGCGGCGTCGGTGAACAGGGGGCATTGCTGCCCGCGGATTGCGCTGAAAATCGGCTGGTGAGATGGGGTTTTTCGGCCGTAAAGCGCTCGCAAGCGGTTGATCCGAGCCGGTTGCGACGTCGGCGCAGCGCCGTGTCGATGTTTGCGGGCGATTCATATTTCGCGCCTTTCAGCGGCGCTAAGCGGCATGCAATTTCTAGCGCCCTGGGTGGGCGTCAGATGCACGCGCCGGCGCAAAATGCGCTTAATCGTCAGCCAACAGCCACCGCACATTCGGTCGCCAGGATGACCGCGAATCCGTCATTTGAGAGCGGGCGGTGGCGCTCGATGCGCCTCGAACGACGCGGCGGAGCTCAACCCGCTGATGGACGCCCTGTTACCCTGAACGGCGACTATCAAGAGGATTGGCATGAGCGACAGCCACTCGTTTTTCCAGAGCTTGGCCATCGTCATCTGCGTGGCATCGGCAACGTCATATGTGTCGATTCGGCTGCGCCAGCCGCCGGTGCTCGGCTATCTAATCGCCGGCTTGATTGTCGGCCCGCATCTGGGCCTGCAGCTGGTATCGGATCAGCAAACGGTGACCTCGCTTTCTGAGCTCGGCGTCATCGTGCTGATGTTTTTTCTTGGCCTTGAGTTCAGTCTGCGTCACCTGCTGAAAGTTGGGCCGCGCGCGTTCGTCATCGCGTTTCTGGAAGTCGGCGTGATGATGTTCGCCGGCATGACGATTGCGCAGAGCTTCGGATTTTCTGGCCGCGAGTCGCTGTTCTTCGGCGGCGTAGTGGCGATTGCCTCAACCACCATCATCGCCAAGGTGTTTGAAGAGCATCACATCGAACGCCCGCTGCGCGAGCTGGTGCTCGGGATTTTGGTAGTCGAAGACCTGCTTGCCGTGCTGTTGCTGACGGTGTTGACGATGGTGGCGCAAAGCGGTGGATTGAGCGTCGAACAGCTTGGCCGCACGACGTTGGAACTGGCGGTTTTTTTGGTGACCCTGCTGCTTGCCGGCATGTTCGCGGTGCCAAAAACTATCGCGGCGGTGGTGCGTCTGAATCGTCCCGAGGTGACGCTGTTGGCGAGCGTCGGGATCTGCTTTGCGGCGGTGTTGCTGGCGCAGTATTTCGGCTATTCCGTCGCGCTTGGCGCGTTCTTGGCGGGCTCGCTGGTCGCCGAGTCTGGAGAAGAGAAGCGCATCGAACATTTGGTGCGTCCGTTGAAAGACCTATTCGCCGCCGTGTTCTTTGTGGCGGTCGGTATGTCGATCGATCCGCGCATCGTGCTCGACCATTGGCCGATGCTGCTCCTACTCACTGCCACCGTGATATTCATCAAGCCCGTGGCGGTTGCGTTCGGCAGCTTCGCCGGCGGTATCGGCGTCAGGCGCTCGGTGCGCGCTGGCATGATCATGAGTCAGATCGGTGAGTTCAGCTTCATCATTGCGGCACTTGGCCTGAGCCTGAAAGCGGTCGATCCATCGCTGTATCCGCTGGCAATTACGGTCTCGGCTATCACCGTGCTGACCACGCCGCTGTGGGTCAAACTTTCCGAGCCGCTGGCGCGCGCCGTTGATCATCATTTGCCGAAGCCGCTGCAAACGTTTGTTGCGCTGTATGGCAGCTGGATTGACGACCTGACCAAAGCCAAAGATCGCGGTGCGCTAGGACACGGCGCGCAAATTCGCCGCATTGCTGCGCTGCTGCT
>JBBSIY010000169.1:0-7529 GCA_038257785.1 Lysobacterales bacterium | reverse complement strand
GAGCAGCGCCACCGGCAGCGATGACTGGATGGCGACAGGTGCAAAGCCAGATGGCAGCGCCGCGGGCAAGGTCACCTCGCGTGCCCGACCGGACACCTCAAGATCAACGCGGGTCGTCAGGCGCAGCGGAAGTCCGTCGTCGAGTCGGCGGAACACGCGCAGGTCCAGCGTATCGGCACCTACCTCGGTGGTGACGCGCCCCAGCCAGAGTTGATCGCCGTCGCGCTCGGGCACCGCGATGTCAGCGCCATCTAAACGCAGTTTCACCAGCGCGATCGCGTCGGGCACGGGGAGCTGCGTTGGCCGTTTGCTCCACGTCAATCGACCTTCTACGCGATGCACGCCTGGCGGCAAGCGCAGCGTCGAGTAGCCGAAGTTCATGAGCACAACAGCGCTACGTCCATCGACGGTCACATCTTGCGGTCGCATTCGCGCATCGCCAGGAAGCTGCACGGTGCCTTCGGCAAGTAGCCTCCACGTCATCGAGAAACGCGCGCTTTCTTCCGTCACATCGACGCTGAGCTGGCCCGGCCACGCACAGGCGTGCGCACCGCCGTCGTCAAAGGCCTGGCCAAGTAGAAACGGACAGCTCATGTGCTCGCGCCCGTCCAGCACCCAGGGCACCCACGGCGTCAGCGCTGGCGGAATGGCTTTGGGCGTCTGCGCAAACCCTAGTGCAGGCAGCAGCAGACTGGAAAGCAGAAACAGTGACGTGAGCAAGCAAGTCCGAATGCGCATACAACTCTCGACGCGGTGACCAGCCGGCAGCCTAGCGGATTCTCACGCCTCGTTGACACTCAGCTAAACAGGAGTGGACACCCTCAGCTCTGTAAAAGATGCGCAACCTGAATCATCGATGCCAGCAGAAACCCGCATAAGAAGGACAGGTATGACCAACGCAGGTAGGGATATTTGTGGGTCGCCAAATAGGTGCCCAGCGAGTAGACGTCTTTGACGACCGTCTCGTAGGCTCGTCCGGGCATCATAGCGGCGGCCATTTCCTCCAAGTAGCGCTTCTGATCCAGCGCGGTGAAATGGGCGAAAAAGAGAATATTGAAGCCCTCCGGAATCGGTCCTTCCAGACGCTTGGCGCGGCGGAATTTGGGCAGCACGGCGAGAATGGCCAGCAGCAGCGCGATCAATGAAAACATCCCCAGCACCAATAGGCCTAGCCGCAGGTCAGGGTCGTTAATACGCCCCAGCACGATGGTCAGCACAATCGACGACACCGTGATGATGATGTTGGCCTTGGTGTCAGCCATCGTCGAAAGCTGCACGTGATGCTGTTGCAACAGGCGCAATAGGTGGTCAGAGCTGCCGCGCTCCGGCACCCGTGCAAAGGCTGGGTGCGCCAAAGTCACATCGATGGGGGCCACTGGCTCGCTCACGGCGCTGACACTTTGTGCATGATCATTAGACGATGATAAGAATGTGAACCCTCAACGTATAGTCATGAATTCAATCGCCCGCCGTACTCGCGCCGTTGTCGCCATCGCTAGCGCCTTGCTGCTTGCCGGCTGTAAAGCCGCATTTTTCGCGACGCTGAACGCCGGCGCTGCGCCGCCCGAGAGCATCATCTATCAAGCGGAACATAAGCTTGCACTGGACGTCTATCGTCCTCAGCTCGCATCAAGCGAACCGGCTCCCGTGGTTGTGTTTCTTTACGGTGGTCGCTGGCAAGACGGCACGCGGCAGGAATATGCCTTTGTCGGCGAACGCTTAGCGGAGGCCGGCATACTGACCCTTGTGGTTGACTATCGGCTGTATCCGAGCGTGCGCTTTCCGGCGTTTGTCCACGACACCGTCAGCGCCATTGCATGGGCGCGCGACCATGCGGCCGACTACGGCGGCGATCCAGCTCGAATCTTTGTGGTCGGTCACTCAGCAGGTGCGCACATTGCCGCTCTTGTCGGAACAGATGCGCGCTACTTGGCTGAAATCGGCTGGACGCCGCGCAGCTTGGCCGGCGTAATCGGCATTGCGGGGCCATACGACTTTCTGCCGCTGACAGACGACGACCTGATCGACATTTTTGGACCCGAGCCGCAGTGGGCAGACTCGCAGCCGCTCAACTTTGTCGATGGCGACGAACCACCGTTTTTGCTCCTGCACGGCACTGGCGACCTGCTAGTGTGGCCGCGCAATAGCGCGCGGCTGAAAGCGCGCTTCGACGGGGCCAGCGCACCGATTGACATGCGCCTGTACAAGGGCGTGGGTCACATCAGAATCTTGAGCGGCTTCCGCTATGCGTGGCTCGCCAACACGGCGGAGGATGTGGTGCGGTTTGTGCGCGAGACCGCGCCATCAGCCGTCTCGCAGTAGCGGTTTTTTGCGAACGACAACTTACTTGTCTTTCAGCATCGTTCCCGTGCAGGTTGGTGCCCCGCATAGGCAGGCCCAGAGCTTCTTCATTCGCGCAGTGTGCCGCTGATCAAGCCGAATGCCGTAGTCGTAAGCCAGCTCTTCACCCCGCGCAATCGGCCGGATGCTCTCGATAACGACGCGCTCGTCGCGCGGATCGCCGGTATCACTGTCCACGACTAACGCTCGGCAGTTGGGCGTGCAGCTGTGATTGATCCAGCGCGCTGCGTTGCCATCGACGTTGGCGTCAATGATGTAGCGCTCGTTGAGGGTAAATAAGAATGTGTGGCCGCTGTCTGCACTGCCTGCGTAGCGACGATCCGCCGCCGCATGCGTGATGCGCTTGCCGCCGTACTCGATTATTTCTATGTCAGCTGGAATCGCTTTGGTGGCGAACACGCCGCTGCCGTGGATGGGTGAATTGCGAACCTCAAACAGCTGAGCCATGACTAAATAATCTCACTCGCCGGCCGGCGTCGCGGGTGAGAAACGCAGACTCGCACCCGCATCATTTTGCAGGACCAAATGGATGCCATCCATTTTGGCGGAGCTCAGCTGCGGCAGCAGCGCGAAGAGCAGCTGCTCGATCTCGCCGACCGCCCCGGGACAGCCCATCTTGGTCGCGGCAGCGGCACCGATCACCAGCTTCTTGTCGACAATTTGATAGCCGGAGCTAAACCGATTGCAGCCGCCAGTACCCGACAGCCGCGTCGGCGCAACGCTTAGCTTGATGGCTTGGGCTTCTGGTCGATCCAGCCCTGCTGCTGTGGCGCTAACCAGCACCCACTCGGTGCCGTCGGGCAGCGCGTCCAGCGCGTCAGTCATGGGTTTTTCAGCCTTAGGATCAGACGACTGCTCAGCGTCTGTGGGCGGAGACTGGCAACCCGCCAGCGAGATGGCAAGCAGCACGACGAGCGCTGCGCGCGCGTTGCAAAGCGAGTTAAACATGCTCGTATTCCTAAAAATTTCCAATGGCCTGCGCCAGATCCACCGCGCCCACCCAAGGCGGTGCCGGTGCGTGGCTTACTTCTTCTTGCTGACCAAACCCCAGATCACCAAAAGAATAATCGCGCCGATCACCGACATGATGAAACCAGCGGCTTGGCCTTGCTGATACAGGCCGAGCGTCTGGCCAATAAAGCTACCGAGAAACGCACCCGCGATGCCAAGCACCGTCGTCACGATGAAACCCGCCGCGTCGCGGCCTGGCTTGAGAAAGCGCGCCACAAGACCAATCACAAAGCCAATCAAAATTGTCCAAATCAGTCCCATCGTGTTTCTCCCTTTTTGTTAAACATCAATGCAAATAAGCAGCAGAGCTGTGTGGCGTTAAAAGTATCAGCAACAGCCGTGATCGTGACCAAAGCGCGAGCCACCGGCCGCAACGCCTATGCCACGGGTCAGGCCACTCTCGCTAGCGACATAATGCTCAGCCACTACCTTTGCGACGGCTGAAGTCACTCGCTTGCCGGTGGGAATATGCAAAAACTCGTTGGGCCCGTGCGCGTTGGAGTGCGGCCCCAGCACGCCGGTAATCATGAACTGCGCGCCGGGGAATTTCTCGCCCAGCATGCCCATGAAGGGGATCGATCCACCCTCGCCCATGTGCATCGACGGTGCGCCAAAGAAATCCTGACTCGCTTTATCGATGGCCTGATCCAGCCATTCGGCGCTAGGCGGCGCATTCCAACCGGCAGCCGATTTTTCTAACGCGAACTCGACTCGAGCGCCGTTCGGCGGGTCGCGCAGCAACAGCTCGGTCAATAGCGCTCCCGCAGCTTCACCATCCAGCGTAGGCGGTAGACGCAGACTGAGCTTTACCGCCGTATGCGGGCGCAACACGTTGCCAGCATTGCTGAGACTCGGAATGCCGTCGACGCCGGTGACCGACAGCGCAGGCCGCCACGTTCGATTGAGCACTAGTTCGGCTAGGTCGCTATGCATCGGCGTCATACCGGGTAGCAGCGGGAATTTTTCGAAGATGGCGGTATCGAGCACCTCGGCCGCCCGTTTGGCCTGTGCAATGCGCTGCTCGGGAATTTCGGCGAACAGCCCATCAACGCGAATGCGCCCCGTCGCCTCGTCTTCCAAACGCGAGAGCAGCTGACGCAGCAGACGAAAGCTCGACGGCACGACGCCCGAGGCATCGCCCGAGTGCACGCCTTCATCCAGCACGCTGACCTTCAGATTACCGCCGGCCAAACCACGCAGGCTGGTGGTGCACCACAGCTGATCATAGTTGCCGCAGCCGGAGTCCAAACATACGACCAGCGAGGGTCTGCCGATACGATCAGCCAAATGGTCGACGTAGTAAGGCAGATCGTAGCTGCCGGATTCTTCGCAGGCCTCAATCAACACCACACAGCGGCTGTGCGGGATGCCCTGCTCGTGCAGCGCCATAATCGCGGTCAGCGAACCAAAGATTGCGTAACCGTCGTCAGCGCCGCCGCGACCGTACAGCTTGTCGCCCTTAATCACCGGTTTCCACGGCCCGAGGTCGCTGGCCCACCCGGTCATCTCCGGCTGCTTATCCAGATGGCCGTAAAGCAGAACGCAGTCGTCCCCCTGCCCCGGAATGTCGATAAATATAAGCGGCGTGCGCCCGGGCAGCCGCACCACTTCCATCTGCATGCCCGTAATCGACTGCTTGCCAACCCAGGTCGACATCAGCGCAACGGCGTCATCCATATAGCCGTGCTGCGCCCATTCGGCGTCGAACATCGGCGACTTATTCGGGATGCGGATGTATTCGATCAGCTCCGGCACGATCTCGTCGTCCCACATGCCGCTCACGAATCGGTCAACGCGCTGACTGTCCATAGGCTCTCCCAAGCTGTGCAGAACGCTGATTCTAGCTTCCTTGGCTGAGTCGCCGTCGCCCGCCCTCGTTGAGGTGCGATTGCCGTGTAGGAAAACGCCTACACACGCGGACGGCATTCGCTGAGTTTTTGTGCCGACGTTTGCCGATCTTCACCACGATCACGCTGCACAAGAATGTCTCCACTGGCCCGGCACTCGCTGACCAGTAAACCCAAACCACCGAACCACTAACGCTTGAAGGAAATCACCATGAACGCTTTCACCCGCATGCTCACCGCCCTTGTTCTGTCGCTGATCGTTTCCGTGTCCGCCTTTGCCGCTGGCAAGGTCGATATCAACCACGATGACGCCGCTGCGATAGCCGCCGGCTTGAACGGTGTAGGACCCGCCAAGGCTGAAGCCATCGTCGCCCATCGCGAAAAGAACGGCCCGTTCAAAAGCGCTGACCAGCTGGTCGAAGTGCGCGGCATTGGCCTTGCCACGGTCGACAAAAATCGCGAAGTCATCGTGCTTGGTGCCGACGCAAAGGCCCCGGCGGCCAAATCTGGTACCTGATGGTGCCGACCGGCCCGACCCCAACACACGGGGTCGGGCGACGGTCTTTACTGAGGTTAAGCGTGACCGCGAAACCGCTAGAATTCGGCGATGATCATTCCCGCCTATCGCATTGCGCAATCGCTGATCCAAGGTGCCGGAAGCGGCGTCTTTATCGAAGAGGTCGTTCCCGCCGGCCGCGTAATCGTCGCCCCCGACGCCATACCGCGGGTCTATCGCTGGCAAGATCTCGACACAATGCCCGATCCTGTAACCGCGCGCGCGGCCAGCGTTCGATGGTTTGAAGAATCCTGCACGGTTAGTCTCGAATGGCCTGACGAGTGCTACATCAATCACAGCTTTTCTCCCAACGGCCTGTGGCATTTGGGGTTCGTATTCGCCGCGCGACCGTTGGCGGTCGGGGAAGAGCTAACCATTGACTATCGCCACCTGCTGCCCGAGGGCGAAGCCGAGGTGTTTGTCGATTCCGAGAGCGGCGAACCCATCATCGGCTGGAGCGGCCGCGAAAGTCTGCGCCGTTCAATCGCCGATCTGGCTACCTTACTCGGCTAAGCAGATGCACATTCGGCATCTTCCAAGTTTCGAATACCAGCGAATGCGATGGCGCAACCAGCTCGGCTGGACCCGCGAAGTCGCCCGTGAAGCGGATGAGCATGGCAATGAGCGCTGGCGCGTATCAATTGCAGAAATCGATCATGACAGCGCGTACTCGCCCTTTCCCGGCCTGCGTCGCGAACAAGTGCTGCTAGAAGGCAATGGCATGAGCCTGACCTTTTCTGACGGTCGTGTGGACACCCTCGACCCACCTCACGGACGGGTCGCCTTTGACGGTGCCGCGGCACCCCACTGCAGCTTGATAGACGGCCCCGTGCGCGACTTCAACCTGTTCTACGACCCACTTCAAGTCGACGCCAAGCTGCGCCATCGGCCGCTAGTCGGCACGATGTTGATCTTTGCCGAACCACGCAGCACGTGGCTGATTTACCTGATGGGCGGGCGCGTGCAGGTGCGTTCGCTGGGTCATCTCTTGCAACTTGAGCAAGGCGACAGCCTGCGTCTCGATAACCCTTCTGATGGCCGCGAGCGGCTAGTCATGGAGGGCGGCGGCGAGCTGCTGCTAGTCAGCCTTTCTCCCGCCGCAGCTGCTTAAGCGCCTTGCCGTCCACTGGTCGAATCTCCTTGATTCGACAGCGCTCTTGCTCGAATCGGATCGCGTCGAACGCGCGCGACACGCGATTCAAGGTTGATGTCACGCCGATCACGCTGGCGAACTCTAATCCGTTACACGGCATCTCGACCGTGATCAACCACGCTTCGTTAACGCGCGTCCAAACGCCAACGCTGGTCGGACCCAACACCTCCCAGCGCTGCATGGTCCAAAACTGAAAGCCCTCGACCGGCGCGCCGGCCACCGACTCAAACTCCGCTAGGCGAACGGCTTCACGCTCGCGCGGGCCTGGCGACACGCAGGCCGCAAGTAGCGCAGTCAAACTCCCAGCGAAAACAGCGCCGCGAAGTGAAGTGTGTTGAATCAACTCAGCCAACTTGACCATGTCGTTCGCCTTCTTACCGGGGACGGATGGGCATTGTGTCGCCGCGTGAGCCCAATTGGCCGAACGTCGAAATCCGTTGTTCAGGCACTCGTCACTCGTCGCCGGACTTGACGCAATATGCACGCTCGCTATCTAATGCGCGGCTCCGCTGGCCTTTGCGCCGTCGCGGATTGACGTGGCTAGGTAGCTCAGTTGGTAGAGCAGAGGACTGAAAATCCTCGTGTCGGCGGTTCGATTCCG
>JBBSIY010000168.1:0-7541 GCA_038257785.1 Lysobacterales bacterium | reverse complement strand
TGCCGGTGTTCGACCTCGCTACGGTGCCAGAAATTGGCTGCGTCACGCCCTCACCGACGGGTGGTGCCGATAGCGAAAGTCAGCAGGCGGCGGTGAATGCCATACGCGCAGCGGACTGCTTCAACTGGGGCTACGACCCTTACCACTACACGGCGCCAGAAGGCAGCGATGCCTCGGATGCGCGCGATGGCAGCAAGCGCATTCTCGAGTTTCGACAGATGGTGCAGGCGCTGCACAGCGCCGGCCTTCGCGTGGGTATGGATGTGGTCTACAACCACACCAGCGCGGCCGGCCAGGATTCCAAATCCGTGCTGGATCGCATCGTGCCCGGCTACTACCAGCGCTTAAACGGCAGCGGCGGCATTGAGAACTCCACATGCTGCGCCAACACCGCCACCGAACACAAAATGATGGCGCGTCTGATGATCGACTCGGTCGTCGTATGGGCGCGGGATCATCACATCGATTCGTTCCGCTTTGATCTGATGGGCCACCAGCCGCGACCGGTGATGGAAGCGCTGCAGGCGGAAGTGGATGCCGCCACCGGCCGGCATGTCGAACTGCTGGGCGAAGGCTGGAACTTTGGCGAAGTCGCCGACGGTCGGCGCTTTGTGCAAGCCTCGCAGCTGTCGCTCAATGGCAGCGGCATTGCGACGTTTAGCGACCGCGCGCGCGATGCCGTGCGAGGCGGCGGCTGTTGCGACAACGGCGGCGATCTGCTGTCGAAACAGGGCTATATCAACGGCCTGCACTATGCGCCCAACACGCAAGCGCTAGGACGAACCACACCTGCTGATCTTTTGCGTGCGGCGGACCTGGTTCGCGTTGGGCTCGCGGGTTCGCTGCGCTCCTACACGCTGCAAGACTATCGCGAGCAATCAGTGCGGTTAGAGCAGATCGACTATGCCGGCCAGCCCGCTGGCTTTGTCAGCCAGCCTGGCGAGGTCGTCAACTACGTCGAGAATCACGACACCCAGACGCTGTTTGATATTCAGGCGTTCAAACTGCCCACCTCAACCAGCAAAACGGATCGCGCCAGAGCGCAGATTCTCGGCGCAGCGGTGGTCGCTTTCAGTCAGGGCATCGCCTACTACCATGCAGGGATTGAGCTGCTGCGCAGCAAGTCAATGGATCGCAATAGCTACGACTCCGGCGACTGGTTCAACCGCATCGACTGGAGTGCGCAGAACAACTACTTTGGCACTGGCCTGCCGCCGCAAAGCGACAACGGCAGCAACTGGAGCCTGATGCGCCCTGCCCTCGCCAATGCCACCATCAAGCCGACCGCCAGCGAGATAGGTTGGACACGCGATGCTTTTCTCGACCTGATGAAGCTGCGCGCCAGCTCGACCTTATTCCGCCTGCGCAGCGCTGCCGATGTGCAGCAGCGCTTGCGCTTCTTGAACACCGGTGCCGCACAGGTGCCGACGGTTCTGATCGGCCATATCGATGGCGTTGGCTACCCCGGTGCCGGTTTTCGCGAAGTGCTTTACGCCGTCAACGTCGAGCCGCAGGCGCGCACGATCAGTCTGCCGTCAGAAGCCGGCAAAGCCTATGTTCTACATCCGGTGCAGGCCAGTAAAGTGGCTGCAGACACGCGGCCGTTACGCGAGTCGCGCTTTGATGCGGCCACTGGCGCACTGACCGTGCCAGCGCGGACGGCGATGGTGTACGTGGTAAACGAATAGCTGCGTTAGCAGACTCAGTGTCGAAGGTTATCAATAGAGCCGTCATTGCGAGGCCAACTTCATCGGCGGTGGCAATCCATAGCCCAGATATCGAGTTCGCGACGTGCGCGACCAATCTGCGCTCTGGATTGCCACGTCGCCTGCGGCGGCTCGCAAAGACGACTAGCGGTGCCTACAAAACTTGGCCTAAACGAACATCGATGTTGAGTCATTTCATGCGACAGATCGCGCGTGAAAGCACGCGCACCGTTGATGCGGCGAACACGCCTCTAGCAATCGTCACTTGCGAATTCCGAATCCTGAATCTCGAAAAAATATGACCGACACCCGCATCCTAGAAGTCGTCATCGTTGGCGGTGGTACCGCCGGCTGGATGACCGCCGCCGCATTGTCAAAAGTGCTCTCGAAGGACTACTCGATTCGCCTGATCGAGTCCGAAGAAATCGGCACCGTTGGCGTCGGCGAAGCAACAATCCCACTGATCAAAGTCTTCAACAACGCGTTGGAGCTAGACGAGTACGACTTTGTCCGCCGCACGAAGGGTTCGTTCAAGCTTGGCATCGAGTTTGTTAATTGGGGCCAGCTTGGCGATAGCTACATTCACGGCTTCGGAAAGATCGGCCAAGATCTCGGCGTCATCGCCTTCTATCACTACTGGCTCAAGCAGCATCAGGCGGGCAAAGCGGGCCATCTCGACGAGTACTCGATCAACACGCTAGCGGCGCGCGCCAACAAGTTCATGCCGGCAATCACCGACCGACCAAAATCGCCGCTGGCTGACATCGGCTATGCCTATCATTTCGACGCCGGTCTTTACGCACGCTATCTGCGCGAATACGCCGAGAGGCGCGGCGTCAAGCGCAGCGAAGGCAAGGTCGCCAGCGTTGAGCAACATCCAGAATCCGGCTTCGTCACCGCCGTCACGCTCGAAAGTGGCGAGCGCATTGGCGGCCAGCTGTTTATTGACTGCTCGGGTTTTCGCGGCTTGCTGATCGAGCAAGCGCTCAAGGCGGGCTACGAGGACTGGACGCATTGGCTGCCCTGCGACCGCGCGGTGGCCGTGCAGTGTGAATCGGATGCGCCGCTGACTTCATACACTCGCTCTACTGCGCACGGCGCGGGCTGGCAGTGGCGAATCCCGCTACAGCATCGAATCGGCAATGGCCACGTCTATTCGAGTCAGTACATCAGCGATGACGAGGCCACCGCCGTTTTGCTCAACAACTTGGAGGGTGAGCCGATCACGACGCCGAAGCCCCTGCGGTTCGTCACCGGCAAGCGCAAAAAGTTCTGGCACAAGAACGTCGTCGCGATTGGACTTTCCAGCGGATTCATGGAGCCGTTGGAGTCAACCAGCATCCACCTCATCCAGTCATCTATTGCGCGCCTCACGGCCTTCTATCCGCACGCCGGGTTCGACGACGCCGATATCCGCGAATTCAACTCGCACTCGGATTTCGAGTTCGACAAGATTCGCGATTTTCTGATCCTGCACTACCACGCCACCGAGCGTACCGACACGCCGTTCTGGAACTACTGTCGGACGATGAGCATTCCCGATTCGCTGCGCCAGAAAATGGAACTCTTCAACAGCAACGGCCGCGTCTTTCGTGACGGTATCGAGCTGTTCGCTGAACCGAGCTGGATTCAGGTCATGCACGGCCAACGCATGCGCCCGAAGGGCTATCACCCGCTGGTCGATGTACAAAGCGAGCAAGCCATTCGCGACCACGTGGACGGCGTGCGCGGCGTCATCGCCAACTGCGTTAAAGCCATGCCGGACCACCGTGCGTTTATCAACAAGCATTGCGCATTCACCCCAGCGAGTTAGGCAGCGGCATTTCCGCGATAGGCTCGAGGCTGGCACACTTCCCCGCTCACCCTTCTACTGATCGGACGTTTCCATGACGCTGATTCGCCTGCCGCTCGCTCTTGCCATCGCTGCCCTGCTCGCCGCCTGCGGTGATCAACCCGCTGATGTTGCTGCACCGCCGCCAGCGCCAAGCGCCGACGTCGCTACACGAACGGGCGAGGCAGTGCTGCCAGCGCCGCCTATCGCTGAGAAAAAGCCGTATACGGTCACCGCGCCGCACGGCGCTGGGCGCGAGGATGAATATTACTGGCTGCGCGACGACAGCCGCGAAAATCCGGAGATGCTTGCGTATCTCACGTCCGAGAACCACTACACCGATGCTGTGATGAAGCCGCTAGCGGCGCTAAAAGAAACGCTTTACGCGGATATCGTCGGCCGCATCAAGCAGGATGACGCCACGGTTCCGTACAAAGACAAAGACTACTGGTATTACACCCGATTTGAAGAAGGTCAGGACTACCCGATTCATGCCCGCCGCAAAGGCAGCATGGACGCGCCTGAAGAGGTCATGTTGGACCTCAACGTGCTTGCCGCTGGCAAAAGTTTCTTTCAGATCGGCGAGCGCCAAGTCAGCCCGAATCAAAATCTGCTCGCCTATGCCGAGGATGCCATCGGTCGTCGCCAGTTCGTTTTGAAGATTAAGGATCTGACCACCGGCGAAGTGGTGAAGGATGAGGTGACTGGCGCGTCTGCCAACATCGTTTGGACCAACGACAGCGCCAGTTTCTTCTATGTCGAAAACGACCCGGTAACCTTGCTCACCAAGCGCGTCAAACGCCACGTGCTGGGCACTGACCCGGCAAGCGACCCGGTCATTTATGAAGAACTCGACAACACCTATTTCATGGGCGTTTACCGAACGCGCTCAGACGAGTTCGTCTGCATCGTCGTTCAAAGCACGGTGTCTGGTGAAAACCGCTGCACATCGGCCGACACGCCCAAAGAGTTTCGCGTGCTGGCGAAACGTGAGCGCGATTTCGAATACTCTGCCGATCACTTCGACGGTCGCTGGGTGTTGCGCACCGACTGGAACGCGCCGAACTTCAAGCTCATGCAGGCCGCGGGCGACGCGGTATTTGATCGCAGCAAATGGACCGACCTCGTTGCCCACGATGCGAGCGTGTTCATCAGCGGCGTCGATCTGTTCAAAGACTTCTATGCGATTGCAGAACGCTCAGACGGACTTTCACGCATACGCGTGATGCCGGCCAAAGGCGATCCCAGCTACGTGCAAGCGGACGAGCCGGCGTACGCCATGGGCCTATCGGTCAATGCCGAGCCCAACACAGACTGGCTGCGCTATAGCTACAGCTCGCTCGCAACCCCGCCATCTACGTTTGAACTTAACGTTAAAACGGGTGAGCGCAAGCTGCTCAAAGAAGAGCCTGTTCTGGGAGGCTTCGATAAGACCAACTACATCGTTGAGCGTAGCTGGGCGCCTGCGCGTGACGGCGTGACCAAAATTCCGGTCAGCATCGTCTACCGCAAGGGCTTGGTGAAGGACGGCAGCGCGGCGCTGTGGCAGTACGCGTATGGCAGCTACGGCAGCAACTCAGAGCCCGTATTCAGCCCGACGGCCGTCAACCTGCTCGATCGCGGCCTGGTCTACGCCGTAGCGCATATTCGGGGCGGCCAAGAGATGGGCCGTGCGTGGTACGAAGACGGAAAAATGTTCAATAAAATCAATACATTTACTGATTTTATTGATGTGACAGACCATTTGGTGAAAGAGGGCTATGCCGCTAAGGGACGGGTCGCGGCTCTGGGCGGTTCAGCCGGCGGACTGTTGATGGGTGCCATCGCCAACATGGCGCCGGATCGCTACCGCGTCATCGTCAGCCAGGTGCCGTTTGTCGACGTCGTAACCACCATGCTCGATGAATCAATTCCGCTGACCACCAATGAGTTCGATGAGTGGGGCAATCCGAAAGACGCTAAGTCGTATGAGTACATGCTGAGCTATTCGCCCTACGACCAGCTGAAGGCGCAAGACTATCCGGCCATGTTCATCGGCACTGGTCTGTGGGACTCACAGGTGCAGTACTTCGAACCCGCCAAGTACGTGGCTCGTCTGCGCGCAAAGAAGACCGATAGTCAGCCGCTAGTGTTCCGCGTCAACATGGAGGCTGGCCACGGCGGCAAATCCGGCCGGCTTCAGCGCTATCAAGAAACGGCTGAATACCAGGCGTTCGCATTGAAGCAGCTGGGTGTGGCCGAGTAGGCACAGACACGAATGCGTGGTGCATCCCAGCTCGGATGCACCGCTGCGATAGTGGGCTGTGGCGCGGACGAGTTGGGTCGGCCGAGCAGGATTGCTTGAGTTGGATCGGAGCAGGCGCGGCGCTGGCGGTGAGCGCTTTAAGACTTCAGTCGATTCGATACGCCGACCGCGGTATTCGGCGCACGCCGCGCCGGTACTCGCGCGTGTAGCCCGGAAATAACGCGACGATGCGCCCGCTGTTGCTGCGGTACCAGCTGCGGCATTGACTCCAGACGGAGCCGTCAAGCCGCTGCTGCAAGTCGGCATTGTGCGCAGCACTGATCTCTTCGCGGACTTCGAGGCTGCGGCTGTCCGACTCTAAAACCCAGCGCATGCAGTCGATAACGTGAGCGACGGCGGGTTCGATAAACAACAGCGTCGAGGTGTGGCCGGTCGCGGTGTTCGGCCCTAGCAGCAGAAACATGTTGGGAAAACCAGCGACCGTGATGCCATGGAAGGCCTGCGGTTCGCCGCGCCAAGCGTCGTGCAGGCTATCCCCATCGCGACCGATGATCGTCAGCGAGCTGAGCAGGTTGACGGTATCAAAACCGGTGGCGCAAACCAGTGCGTCAATTAAGTGTTCGCGACCATCGTCGGTGACTAGGCCGCGTTCACTGATGCGCTGGATGTTCGCCGTAACCAGCTCAACATTGGCGCGCGCCAGCGCCGGGTAGTAGTCGTTGGAAAAGATCATTCGCTTACAGCCGAGCGGATACGTCGGCGTTTGCGACACGCGCATGCGCTGATCGGGAAGCTGTCGCCTGCGCTGCCAGCCTGAGAGCACCAGCATCACCCGGCGCATCAGTGACGTCGCTTCAAAACCACCGCGCACGCGTTCCAGCATGGCGGCCCATCCGGCACGCACTAAGTGTGCGTAACCCGGCACGCGCATCAACAAGCGGTCGAACCAGCGATAGCGGCGCGACAAGCGCGGCAGCACCCAGTTTGCGCTGCGTTGGAATACATAGAGCTGCGTCGCCTGCTTAGCGATCGGCGGGATTAGCTGTACGGCGCTTGATGCTGTGCCGATGACACCGACTCGCAAGCCGCGCAATTCGCCCTCTGAATGCCAGTTCGCCGAATGCACGCGAACACCTGCAAACGTATCGAGCCCGGGTATCTCCGGCCAGCGGGGCTGACTTAGCGGCCCCGTGCTGCACACGAAAAAGCGCGCTGACAGCGTATCGCCCTGATCCGTCTGAAATTGCCAGCGTGCAGACGACGCATCCCAGCGCGCCTCATGCAGGCGAGTAGCTAGACGGATCTTGTCGCTCAGACCATGAGCATCAGCAAGCCGCTGCACGTAGCATTGAATCTCGCTGGCGTCGGCAAACCGCTGAGTCCAATCAGGGTTGGGCGCGAAGCTGAAGGCGTACACCGGCGACGGCACGTCTACCTGAGCGCCCGGATAGCGCGTGGCCCACCAGGTGCCGCCGATGCCGAGCTGTTTTTCGATGATTACAAAGTCATCAATGCCGGCCTTTTGCAGCTGAATCGCCGCGCAAATGCCAGACATGCCGGCACCGAGGATCACCACGGTATGGTCGGCGTGGCTATGCACGACCAGAACATTTCCAGATGGACCATTCGAGATACTCAGGGCGAACGGCTGGGGACTCAGACATGCGATTGAGCGCTGTCAGGCGTTGTCAGAACGCGACGCAGAGTACGCCGCCAGTGCGGCCTCTCGGCTGCTGCGCAAGTCGACAATGGGCGACCG
>JBBSIY010000167.1:0-7554 GCA_038257785.1 Lysobacterales bacterium | reverse complement strand
CCCGGTGTCGCGGATTTCGAAACGCAGCTCATGGTGATGACGCGTCTCGCCGCGTCGAGTCACGTTGACGCTAACGCTGCCGCGCTCGGTGAACTTAACCGCGTTGCTAATTAGATTGGTCAGCACCTGACGCAGTCGCACAGAATCACCGCGTACCGCCAGACGTACGGTCGGGTCTATCGTCAAGGCAAAACCTAAGCCCTTCGATTCAGCGCCTTTTTCCAGCAGGCGCATAACCCCATCAAGCACCTCGCGCAGGTTGATGCCGACCGACTCCAATTGGAGCATGGTGGCTTCAAGTTTGGAGTAGTCGAGGATGTCATCGACGATGCGCAGCAGCTGCTTCGCTGAGCTGAAGGCCGTCTGCACATACTCGCGTTGATCGACCTGCAAAGGTGAACTGAGCAGGATGTCGAGCAGCGGAATAATGCCGTTCAATGGCGTGCGAATTTCGTGGCTCATGGTGGCCAAAAACTCGCCCTTTGCCATCACCGCAGCCTCTGCCGTCTGCTTTGCCGAGGTTAGTTCTTGTTCGAGCTGTTGCAGGCGCTCAACCTCGCTGCGCAGCTTGCGCATCTCGTCGGTGGCAGGTGCCTGCTGGGCTGGCGCGCTTTGGCGCGGCACGGCCATCGGGCGCATTGGATCATCGCTGGAGGTCAGGCGCTTAGGTGTTGGCAACAGCGCGGCGAGCAGTGCTGCCAAGCCGCCGACAAGGGCAATGATCGAGATAGGTGCTGGGATCCCCGCCAGCCCTAGGCCGCCGGCGGCAAGTGCGGCAAGCGCGCCACCAGCACCTAGGATACGAGCCAGCAGATTGGCTCCCGATGGGTTGCTCATAGCACCGCCGTTTGAAAGTCGAAAGCAAGATTTTTATCAGCTGGCTGCACCAAGTTGCCCTGGATATAGTCGATACCCGACATCCATAGCGTCGCGGCGGCCTGCGCGTCCTCAACGCGCTGCGCAACCACCATGTGGCCTTTCTTGTGCGCCTTGCTCACCAGCTGGCTGAGTTCGTTCTTCAGCAACGCAGAATGTGTGCCGGTGACGAACTTCGGTGCGAGCTTGATAAACGATAGCGGCAGGCGCTCCATCACCAGGTCAGCCACGTCGCCCGACACCATGCGACTCAAACAAAAGCCCACGCCAAGCGGAACCAGCTTGTTGCAGAACGCCTGGATGGCATCGACGTGGGTTTCAACGCTGTCCAAGACCATATCCAGCACCAGCGAGCTGCCCGGAACGCCGCGCGTTTTAAGCTGACTGATCATCCAGTCGGCCTGATCGGCGGTGACCAAGGTGCTTGCAGATTGACTGACAAAGAGCTTGACCGGCTGGCCCTCAGCGCGCCGCATATCGATCACCCGCATCGCCTGTGCGAGCACCCAGCGATCAATGTCGACAATCAGATCGTGTGATTCGGCGAGCGGCAAGATTTGTGCCGCAGTCAGCAGGTTGCCGCTATCGTCGCGCAGCCGCACCAGGGTTTGATATTGCGACTCGTTGCCCCCCGATACCGCCACAATAGGCTGGTACAACAGCTCAAAACTATCGCGCGCTATGGCGTTGCGGATGGTGTCGACCATCGCGTCGGTCTGGGTTTGATCGGCGCGTTTGGGAGGCTCAAAGGTGCGTACGCCTTTGTCTGTGGCACGCGCCTCGCGGCTGAGCCGTTCGGCCGCGTTCAACATGGCTCCCGCATCCGCAAAGGCAAAACGCAGCCCACAGATACCGATGGATGGACGCAGTCGCACGGGACGTCCGTCGATCTCAAAAGCGTGGCTGGCAAGCGTGCTGCGAATCGCTATAGCGTGGGCTTCGAGCTCAGCATCAGCCAGCGCAGGGCTCAGCACGATAAACCCACCGTCGCTGAATCGGGTTGCCAGCTCGCCATCGGCCAGCGCCGTCACCAGGGTCCTGCCGGTTTCCGTCAGCAGTCGTTCAATCCCCGACAAGCCCAGCTTCTCGCGCAGCTGTGGCAGGCCATCTAGGTCGAGATACATAATCCCGCCGCTGGCATTGCGCGTATCGCCAGCGCTGAGCCGCTCAGCGAGCTGATCCAGCACGTGCGAGCGAAAATACAGTCCGGTGGATGGGTCCCGCGGGTCGCGTTCGGCCACTTTGCGCTGCAGCGCGCGAGCGCGTTTTACCCGGTTGCTGACGGCAGCAATAAGATGTTTTGGGCGAATTGGTTTGGACAGAAAGTCATCGCCGCCGGCTTCCAGCGCGTCGTAATGCTTATCGACATCGCTCTCGCCCGACAAAAACACGATAGGTGTCTGCAAAAACTCCTCACGCTCGCGGATTAGCGCGGTCAGCTCGGTGCCGTCGCAGTCAGGCATATAGAGGTCCATCAGCACCATGTCTGGGCGGAACTCTTCCATCGCCGTCAACACCTCAAAGGCGTTGAGCACGACGCGCGCCTCCATCCCGGCATTGCGCAGGATCGACTCTGCAAACAGCGCCTGCGAGCGATCATCCTCGACAATCAAAACCTTGAATATCTCCTCGCTGCTGCCTTCCATCAGCGCCTGCAGCTTGGCGATTACTTCCTCGATGCTGCGCGGCTTGATCAGCAGCGCATCGGCACCCGCGCGGCGCGCCGAGAGGCGCACCGGAACATTGTCCTCGCTGCTAAGCACCATCAGCAGGAGGCGAGAATTGGTGCGTTCGCGGGTGCTCTTCAGAACTGGGCCGACGTCCTCAATCGCGCTGGCGAAACTGGCGTCAACGATAACCAGGTCTGGCGGTAGAGCAGCAAGGATTTCCTTCAGCTCGTCGGCGTTCTCCAGCAGCTCAAGCTCATAGCCGATGGTCTCTAGCTGCTGATCGAGCTCGACGGAAAGCTCGCTGCAGTCCGACAAATGGTAGATGCGGCCGCTGGCCTGCATTTTGATAGCCGGTCGCTTCGCTGCGGGCGGCGCGGGAGGCAGCGACGACTGCGCCACGCGCGGCGATTTGCTGAGTGAAGCCGCGGCTTTGGCAGCCACATCGGCGGCCGTCATCGCGGCTCTTGGCGGTGGGCTGACATCTGCGGCCGCAGGCGCGGGAGGTGGCGCGGCGGGCGCTGGCTCGCGAGCAGTCGGCACAGCAGGCGATAGCACGGTGGGCTGAGCGTCGTTGCCGACCACCGTGTTGACAATCTCTAGCGATGATCCGGTGGCGGCGAGGGCCGCCGCTAGCTCGGCATCCGCAATATCAAACTCCGTCTCGCCGCTGTCGGTCGAAACTCGCTGAACGCCGTCGGGCGAATACACAATCGGCGTGGCGGGCGTGGCGTCGCTGCCCCAGCGACGCCAGTAGTGCGAAGGCGGCATTTCGCTGCGCGCTGAATCTAGCTCTTCGCCCAGGGTCGCCGGGCCGGTAGCGCGCGCAGACTCGGTGGAGCCCGCTGGCGCAAGGCTATCGAGCAGTAAGTTGAGCTGAGCGTCAGCCGATGCATCAGGCAATAGCTCGGCCGCGAGAAAGGGATCGAGAATAGTCTCGATGCTAAGCAGCTGCTGCGAAATTTCCAGCGCGCCGTGTGTGCCAGCGGCGCCGGCGAGTCGTTGAACATCTTCGAACAGCAACGCAAGCCCGTTGATGTCCCAACCCGCGTCACAAAAGTGGCGGAGGCGTCGCGCGAAGTTGGCTACCCGGTTGGGCAAATGCTTGAGAAACGCGAGCCTAAGTTCGGCGCGTTGCTGGCTGTCGTGATGCGCTTGCATGCCCGCTTGAAGGCTCCCCTTAGGACCCGTGACTATACCGGCCCCGACCAACGCCTGTCAGCGTTTGGCAACCCTCACCAGGCGTCGTAGCACCCACAGCACCGTAAACAAAAGCAACAGACTTGATGCAATCAGGAATCCTAGAGTGAGCCAGGGATAGGCGAAAGCGAGCGGAAGGGCGATCAACGCGACGCCGTCTTCACTGCCCGACGCGATCCAGTTGCTTAGTGGCTCCGGCGAGGTGTTGATCAACGCGCGCGCGCCCGACTTCAGCGCATGTGCAGAAAACGCTGCCGCGGCACCCGAGAATAAGCCGGCGGTGCTCAAGCCAGTCTCAGCGTCGCCCAGTGCGGCACCGGCTAAGAATGCACCGGCAGGAATTCGCACCAACGTCTGCAGCAGATCCCAGCCGGAATCGACGCCGGGGATCTTGTCGGTGCTGAACTCAACTAGGGTCAGCACGCCGGAGATACCCAACACCCAAGGCGACTGACAAAGTGCCAGCTCACCCGGTAGCGAGATCCAGCCGGTCAGGCCGGCAAGGCCAATGGCGAAAACGGCGAGATATGCACGTACGCCAGCAATCCATGCCAGCGCCACTGCAAGTGCGTAGAGCTGCGGTTCGTTCATGACGGAAGTGTACCGGCGTCGCGCTGCGGTTTCAGGTGGACGCACATCGTCTTGCACGCATCTGCAAATCTTGACTGTGTGAGCGGCGCGGGCGATAAGTGCCACCCCGCTCCGAAACCTCAAGCGCGTGTCTACGCCGGAACCCCGCTTCGTCATCGTCCCGCATCGCTCGCGTCTGCGCATGTCTGCGTTTGCGCTGGGAGGCCTGTGGCTGTTCTCGGTTTTGCTGGTTTGGCAGCTCTCCATACGCTACGCGACGCCGAGGATGGAACGTCTGACCGTTGAGCAGGCAAGCTTGCGCGAAGAGCGCAACGATTTGCGTATAGATATCGATCGCCTACGTGCCGAGCTTGCGATGGCTCAGCGATCCGACCAAGTGACGCGCTCGGCGTCTAAGGACCTGCAAACCACGCTGTTAGAGCGCGAGGAAGAAGTCGCCGCGCTGCGCGCTGATGTGGCCTTTTACGAACGCCTGGTGAGCGGCAGTGCGCAGCGCCAAGGTCTGACCGTGCACAGCGTAGTGATGTCGCCCAAGGACGGCGGCAGCGTGAGATTTGCGATCACTCTGGTGCAGTCGTTGAAAAAAAGCGGGCTCACGCGTGGCGATGTCTCGCTATCGGTTGAAGGCTCGCTAGCGGGGCGACTGACCGAACTTGAGTGGGCCTCATTGCGGCAAGATGCCGATGCAGCGGCGCTTAACTTCGAATTTCGCTATTTTCAACAAATTGAAGGCACCATCATGCTGCCGGCGGGATTTGTGCCACAGCAAGTGCGCGTCGTCGTTCGTAGCGACGGCAAGCCGGCCGAACGCGTTTACCCTTGGGCCGAGATCCAACCCACCAGCAAAGGAGCCTGATCATGTTTGGCAACGACAAAACTAAAGCGCCAAGGCCTGCGGCCTCAGGCGTCGAAACATTGATAGGCAATCAAGTCACCATCCGCGGCGATCTGACGTTCAGCGGCGGGCTTTACGTGGAAGGCTGCGTACATGGCTCGGTGGTGGCGGCAGAGGGTGCTAGCGACGCCGTACTGACCTTGGCTGAGCGTGGCAGCATTCATGGCGAAGTGCGCGCGCCACACGTCATTGTCAACGGAGAACTAAGCGGCGATGTGTTTGCCAGCGACCGAATTGAGCTTGGCTCCAGCGCGCGAATTCAGGGCAATCTCTTCTACAAAGTAATCGAGATGGCCGCCGGTGCGGTGGTTACCGGACGTATGGTTCATGGCGACGCACCCAAGCAGCTGCCGAAGCCCGAAGCCGCCGCCGTCATCGGCAAGGCAGGCGAGAGCAAGGCGGCCGATAGCAAGCGCGAGCGCAACGAAGCCGCCGCTTGAATGCGCCCTCGGGCGCGTCCATATGTAAGGTCTAGCTAAAGGCATCATTCCCATGCAGGCGACACCGACCTACCAGCAGCTGCTTCAGCCGATCACCGTCACTGCTGCGGCGGCGCACAAGGTGCGTGAACTGATTGCTGAGGAGGGCAACGATGCCCTCAACCTACGCGTCTACATTCAGGGCGGCGGCTGCTCGGGCTTTCAATACGGCTTTGAGTTCGACGAAACACGCGCCGACGACGATGCCGCGGTCGAGCGCGACGGCGTGGTTTTATTGGTTGACCCTTTGAGCCTGCAGTACCTGATGGGCGCTGAAGTCGATTACACCGAAAGCCTGCAGGGCGCACAGTTTGTCATTCGTAATCCGAATGCCAAAACCACCTGCGGCTGCGGGTCGTCATTTGCGGTGTAGCGGCCTGCGTCGGCGGAGATTGATCCCGTGACTGACTGCGGCGTGGTCAATCCGTTTGCTGGACTTGCGCTTGATCGCGCTGCCGAACACCGCGAAGACGTCGCTTGGCTGCATGCCGCTTGGGCCGACGCGCGCCTGCTGATTGTCGATTTTGAGGGGCGCACGGTGTTGGCAAACGATGGCGCACAGCTTGCGGTCATCGACGTTCGATCAACGCCCGCCGCCGCTGTTGAGCAAGCCAGTTTTCTCGGCACCCAGGGCGCACAGGCGTGGTTTGCGCTGCCGGCCGAGGCGCTGTCGGAGGGCACGCTTGCCGCTCTGGGTGAGTGGACCGGCCTGCGCGAGTCGGCAGGCCGGCTGTCAGCGTTCGATGCCGGCATGTTTGCCTACGCCAAAGCCCTGTTGTTATGGCAAACGCGCGCGCGCTTCTGCGGAGCCTGCGGCGCAGCGACGGTGTTGCGTCGTGCCGGTCATAGCGCCAAATGCAGCAGCGCCGACTGTGGGCTTGAGCAGTTTCCGCGCACCGATGCTGCCGTCATCGTCTTGGTCACCGACGGCCCACGCGCCTTGATCGGTCGTCAGGCGGGCTGGCCGGCCAAGCGCTATTCGACACTGGCTGGCTTTGTTGAGCCTGGCGAATCACTCGAGGACGCGCTGCGCCGCGAGGTGTTCGAGGAATCGGGCGTGCGGGTTGGCGCGTGCCGCTACCAAAGCTCGCAGCCGTGGCCGTTTCCGGCTTCTCTGATGCTGGGCTTTCGCGCCGAGGCTTCCGATCCGACGATCACGATTGGCGACGAGCTCGAGGATGCCCGTTGGATTAATGCCAACGACCTGCTCGATGAGGTCGAGCGTCATGTGTTGCGCATGCCGCTGCCGCTTTCGATCAGCTTTCGCCTGATCGCCGACTGGCTGCTTGAGACCTGCGACGTCGCTCGCGTGCGCGCCCTAATGCCGGGCGCATAAGCAAAACCGGCAGCGCAGCCAGCTACAATTGTGGTCGTTGGGCAAGTGCCCGCCGGGAAAGCCACCGATGTCTGCCGCGCTGATTGCCGTTGTGGTCGCCTTGCTGCTGGGGCATCGACTGCCCGAGCCGGGTCATTGGCGTCGCTTTGCCTGGTTTGAAGGCTGGCGCGCGGCGTGGGACGGGCGCCTAGGCGGCCCCGCTGCGAATGCGACGGGCGGCGTTTTGCTTCTGCTGTTGCCGGTGTTTGCGCTGGCCATCGTGCAGGTGTCGCTTGGCGAGCGGATGTTCGGTCTGCCGAGTTTTTTGCTGGGGGTCGTCGTTCTGTTCGCCTGCTGGGGCCCGCGTGACCTCGATCGCGATGTTGAAGCCGTTTTGGATGCTGACGGCGCCGATGCGCAACTGCGCGCCGCCGCACCGCTGTTCCCTTCAGCGGCCCCTTCCATCGCTAATCGCGATCTAGTCGACGCCGCGTTTTCAGAGGCGCTGCGGCGCTGGTTTGGCGTGCTGTT
>JBBSIY010000166.1:0-7595 GCA_038257785.1 Lysobacterales bacterium | reverse complement strand
TCAGCACGCGCAGCACGCGCTGCAGATCGTCGGGGCGGTCGTCGCGCACGTGCAGATGGAATTCGACCCGCCGCGAATCGAGCCATGCGGCGGTGCCGGTGATCGGTTGCGCGGTCGGGCCTTGCAGCAACAGCAGACCGCAGCGGGGACCGTTGCGAACTTCCGGTCCGGGCAGCAGATCAGCCTCCCAACGCCGACGCAGCGGATCAGCAGTTGCCTCGCCGATCAGCAGCACGAGATCAGCCTGACGAACGGCAAAGCGCGACCACGCACTGGCCGCCGCCTCACTGCGATAAAGCAGGAAGCGGGTCTTACCCTCCAGCTCATGCAGCCAGTGCTTGAGTCGATCATCCAGCGCCTCGCCGGGCGCAAGTCGGGCCTGCGGTGCACCCGCCGCACCGAGCCGATCAGCGGACAGATCCAGCGTCTTGCCGAACGCCGCCAAGCCGCTGCTGAGCGCGGTGCAGAACGCCCGCACGCGCGGCGAATCGTCTAGCGAAACTATCGCGATGGTCGTGATCGGACGGCTGCCGGCGGCTTGCGGAACGGTGCTTTGGCGCAGCCGCTGCGCGACGCTCGCGGCCAGCTTCATCACCAGTGCCGGGTTGCGGGTGGCGAGCTGCTCGAAGGTGGCACGATCGACGCGCACCAGCAGGCTGTCGCGAATCGCCCGTACGCCAGCGCTGCGCGGCTGCGCGGTCAGCAGACCGACCTCACCGACGCTGTCGCCGGGCAGAATCTCACCCAGCAACGCACCGGCCAACTCGGCACGCGGATCGTCAGCGTTGCGCCAGACCTGCAGCCTGCCGCGAACGAGAAAGTACAGCGAGTCGCCGGGATCGTCCTGCCGGAATAACCAAGTGTTGCCGGTCAGCAGCACGGTTTCGAAGGCGTCCAGCAGCGCGTGCTCGTCGTCCAGCTCGATGCCGAAGTAGCGCTCCAGCAGCTCGATGGTTGCCGGTGCGAGGCCGCTGACCCGGCGCATCTGCACGGTTTCCGGGTTACCGCCTATTGAACTCATCGCTGGCGTCGCTCCTGGCCTTCCCAGTGATGCGCACGCAGACCCTCGAGGATCAGGCCGATGGTGGTCAGGAAGCCCTCTATCCGCTGCTCGTCGGCCGCGCTGAACGGCTCGCCATCGCGGCGGTTGAGCACCTGCGCCACGGCAAACACCTGACCGGTCTTGTCGAACAGCGGGAGGCACAGGATCGAGCGCGTTCGATAGTCGAACAGCTTGTCGACTTCCGGATTGAAGCGCGGGTCCTGATAGGCATCGGCGACCCGCTCGGCCTTGCCGCTGCGCGCCACCGCGCCGGCGATGCCGGTGTCTATCGGGATACGGATGTCCTTGCGGCCCTGCAGCCCCTCGGTGACCCGCAGCAGCAGGGTCTGCGAGCTGCGCTCGAGCAGGAACAGCGAGGCGCGCTCGGCGTTCAACAGCTGCGCCAACTTGCGGGTGATCGCGAACAGCGCCTGTTCGAGCATGGTCTGGTAGACCTTGTCGCGCGACAGTGAGGTGGCCTCGACGTAGCGCTGCGCGTCGTCAGAGATCTCCTCCAGCTTGGCGCGAAAGCCGTGCTCGTCCAAGCCGTCGACGATGCTGCCGATGTCCTGTTTCTGCCGATCATCGGCCAGCAGCTGCATCATGTGCCGATTGTTGGCCAGCACCGAGTCGGAGAAGGTCGACACGCGGCCGTCCTCCAGATGCAGGATGCGGTCGGCGACGTCGAGAATGCGGTTGTCGTGGGTGACCAGCAGGATGGTGCAGCCCTGTTCCTTGGCCAGCATCTTCATGCGATCGACCACTTCGCGACCTGACTCCTTGTCCAGCGAAGCGGTCGGCTCATCGGCCAGCAGCATGGCCGGCTCCGACGCCAGTGCGCGGGCAATCGCGACCCGCTGACGCTGACCGCCGGACAGCGCTTCGGCCTTGTAGTTGAGACGCTCGCCGAGGCCCACCGCCTCCAGCATGGCGACCGCGGTGCGACGCACCGCGGCACCGCGATAGCGGCCGGAGACGCGCAAGCCAAGCTCGACGTTCTGCACTGCACTCAGCGCGCCGAGCAGGTTGTGCTGCTGGAAGATAAAGCCGATCTGCCGACGGACCTTCTCCAGCGTCGCCGGTCGCGCGCCGCGCAGCTCCTCGCCGAGCACCTGCACGCTGCCCTCCTGCGCCGAGCGCAGCGCACCTACCAGGGTCAGCAGCGTCGTCTTGCCCGAGCCCGACGGCCCGGTGACGATGATGATCTGGCCCTGCGGAATCTCGGTGCATACATCAAACAGGATCTGCTTGCGCAGCGCGCCGCGACCGTAAAAGTGATTGAGCCCTTCGACCCGTACCGGCACAACCGCCATCAGAACACCTCGGCGGGATCGAGCCGGCGCACCTTGCGCACCGCCAGCAGGCCGGAAATCGCGCACATCGCCAGCGTCATCGCGAACACCGTGCCGGCGCGCTCGGGCGTCACCGCCAGCGGCAGAAACGTAGCCGCTGCCGCGCGTCCGTACAGCACGTGTGCGGCGAGTAATCCGGGTATGAACCCCAGCACGCCGAGGATCGCCGCCTGCTGCAGCACGATGCCCGACACGAAGCCGTTGGAATAACCCATCGCGCGCAGCGTGGCGTATTCGCCCAGATGCTCGGAGACGTCGGCAAACAGGATCTGGTAAACGATGATCGCGCCGACCACGAAACCCATGATCGCGCCGAAGGCGAACACGTAGCCGATGGGTGTAGCGCGATTCCAATAGGCAACCTCGCGGTTGACGAAATCGGCCTTGGTCAGCACCAGCACGTCTTCCGGCAGATAGGCGCGCAGTCGATCGCGCACCGCATCGGCGTTTGCGCCCGGCTTCAGTTTCAGCAGGCCGAGCTGGATGCTGTTGCGCGAGCGATCGGGGAACAGCCGCAGCCAGTTGTCGTCGCTGGTCATCAGGCTGCCGTCGATGCCGAACGAGGTTCCCATCTCGAACAGGCCGACCACCTGCACCTCGCGGCTGTTGACCTCGGTGACCACCTTTCCGCCATCGCGAAGCGTTGCCGCGACCGGCCCGAATTCCGGCCGCGAGCGAGCGTCGAACAGCACCACGTCTTCGCGCTTGAGCAGCGCACGCCCGGCATCGAAACCTTCGGCGTCGAGCAGGTCGTCGTCCGGATTGAAGCCGATCAGATTCAGGCTGCGGCGCTGGTTGCTCCAGGGGTTCTTCCAGATCGCCGGGAAGATGTAGACCGGCGCGACCGTGTCCACGTCGGGATCAGCCAGCGTCTGATAAAGCCGACGGATTGAAAACGACTCCGGGCGCACGATGAACACGCTGTCCGGGCTGAACAGCGCGATGTCGTAGTTGAAGCGCTGCTGGAAGCGCACTGCGCTCTCGAACAGCGCCGAGCGAAAGCCCAGCTGCATCATGATCAGCAGCACGGCAAACCCGATGCCGAGCAGTGCCACCAACAGGCGCAGCGGGCGATGGCGCAGCTGCAGCCAACCAAGCGGGGCCTGCACGCTCAACTCCCGATGGTGATTTCGACCTGCAGGTTGGTCAGCGCCGCTGCCGGCGCCGAGTCCTGCAGTCGAATCTCGACTTCCACGATGCGGGCGTCCTTGCGCGCCGCGGGATCGGTGCCCATCTGGTCCTGCTTGCGCACCTGCGGCCGCACGCGCTCGACCACGCCGCTCAGCGGCTCGGCCAGCGCGCGGCTGGACACCGATGCCGTCTGACCCACTCGTACCTGGCCGATGTCGGTTTCATAGACCTCGGCAATCGCGTACATGCGATCAACCCGGCCAAGGGCAAGAATGCCCAGCGGCCCGATCATCTCGCCCGGCCGCGCGTGGATCTCGATCACCTGCCCAGCGACCGGTGCACGCACCTGCGTGCGCTGCAGCGCCGCCATCACGCGCTGCAGTCGCGCATCGACCACTGCCGAACCGGCGACGGTGGCGCTGGCGGTCGCCTGCGCGGCTTCGCACGACGCCTTGAGGGCCTGCGAGTCGCCGCGCGCACGCTCGGCTTCTTCGGCCGAGGAAAGCTTGCGCTCCAGCAGACTTTGACGACGCTGCGCTTCGCGCTCGACCACGTCGGCCTGCACGCAAGCGGCACGCGCCTCCGCCTGTGCCGCAGCGATCTGGCGCTGCTGGTGAAGTTGCTCGGCGCGGGTTTCGTCGACCAGCGCCTGCATCAGGTCGGCAGTCTCGGTAACGGCCAGCAGTTGCCCGGCTTCCACGCTGTCGCCAACGTCGACCTGCAGGTCACGCAGCACGGCACCGCCAGTCGACTCCGGCGTGACCGGAGCGGTGAGATGCAGCGTTCCGTGCAGCGGCTCAAGCCTACCCAGCGCCGACACCTGTGCCTCGACCGCAAGCGCCGGCAACATCAGCGCGAACAGCAACAGCAGGCGCGGCTTGGATCTCGCGGAATCACGCAGCTCGAAAGTGCGGATCGGCATGATCAGAATTATCCCCGTTAGCGACCATGAGCTTAGCCGCTTGCGCGCGAGTCTCGCAAGGCGGGCGTGGCTCGCGCAGGCGGCGTTCGTCAACGGCGGGTGAAGCTGAGCCAGAATCCCTAAGGTTTCAAATTGACCAGGCGCTATTGACGCCGTGCCCACCGACCGAACCTCGATCGACCCATTGCCGTGACGGAGCCGCCATGATTCTGACTGGCCTGTTCGTCGCGATTGGCCACGGTTGCGCAATGACGGACCAGCGGGGTGTGCGTGATGCACGCCAAGATGGCCAACACAGGCAACAGAAGCGATTCAGCTCAAGCCGTCAAATCGAATTCCATCCGGATGCCAGCACTTTGCCTCTGCAAAAGCCGCAAAAGCTGCAAAAGGCACTATGCAGAGCACGACTGGGCAACGAGGGCGAGGCCATCGCAGCGAGTGCCATCGTTCCTATTTGCCCCCATCTCGCTGTGTCGATGCCGTTTTAGGCATCAGGGTCCAGCCTTAGAACGCGACTGAGGCACGCCGCACAACACGGCGGAGAGGTTCACCGAGCTCGTTTGTAGCCACACCTCGATGTGGTCGGCTTGATATTAACCGCGAGTGCTTATTAGGGCGGGCAATTCGATTTACTGCGTTGCGTCCGCGAATGGCTGAGGACTGGCACAATTCGCGCTCGCGCCTGTCTCGCGCTCTTGGTGGATAGTCCCTATGTCCAACACCGTTCCGGCCACGCCGCAGTTTGACGAGCGCACAGAGTTGGTGAATGCGGTGCGTGATGCGGCAGAGACGCGGGCGATGCTGGCGGTGCATCCACCGGTTTCCGCTTTGCCGCAAGCAGAGCGCTGTGAAGACGAAGGGCTCTGGCTATTTGTTGAAGCGCCGGATGCGCTACGGGCGGCGCTTGAACTGCAGCGCAGTGGTCGCTTTGCGATCGCAATGCATCTGTCCGAATGCGCCACCAGCAATACTGGGCCGCGACCGCTAGACAGCAATAGCACCCTCGTTCGTGCGCTCCTGTCGGCGGCGGGCCCAGGGCAGATATTGCTTTCCGAAGACGCCTACGCCGACTTGGCAGACGCGCTGCCGCGGGACGCTGCAGGTGTGGATGGGCTTGCTTGGCGTGCCCACGGCCGCTATCAGTTTGACGGCCAAATCGAGCCGGTGTCGGTGGTCGAAGTAAGCAGCGAACAAAGCAGCGTGTCGTCGGCACCCTCAGAGGGCGGCCGACTCAGCCGGTTGCCGAACGAGGGGCTGATCCCAGGATGGCGCGCCGCCGTTGGGCAAGAAGTGCCAATGCGACCGGGCTGGCGCTTGGCGCGCCGGCTTGGTGTTGGCGGCTTTGGTGAAGCGTGGCTGGGCATCAACGCCAACTCCGCCGAGCATCGCGTCTTCAAGTTCTGCTATCACGAAACGCGGCTGATATCGCTGAAGCGCGAGGTCGCGCTGTTCCGGTTGCTGCAACAGCGTGGGCAAAATCATCCCGGAATCCTGCCGCTGATCGATTGGCACCTCGACAGCCCGCCGCACTTTTTGGAATCGCCATATTTGGCCGGCGGCGATTTGCGCCAGTGGTGCGCGAATCACGGTGGCGCCGCCAAGATAGCGTTCTCCGACCGTCTCGAAATCGCGGCACAAATGGCGGAAGCCTTGGCCGCCGCGCACGCGGTCGGCGTACTGCACAAAGACATCAAGCCAAGCAACGTGCTGATGGATGAGCGCGAAGGAAAACCGCTGGCGCGATTAGCCGATTTTGGCATCGGCGCGATCACTGAAGAGCTGCGCGGCGAGGCGGCGCAAATGACGGTTGCTGGCGGCGGCAGCCGCAGCGCCCTGTTCAACTACAGCGGGATGTTTGGCGGCACGCCCAAGTACATGGCACCGGAGCTTTTCGAAGGCAGTCCATCGACCATTCATGCCGATGTGTTTGCCTTCGGTGTCATGCTTTTTCAGCTCGCCGTTGGCGACTTCAATCGCGCGCTTGGGGCGACTTGGCAAGACGAAATTAGCAGTTCGCCGTTGCGCGCCAATATTGCGAGCCTCACTGCTCGCGAACCGGAGCAGCGACGGACCGACTTGGTCGTGCTGGCGGCCGAGTTGCGTAACCTCAATCAACGCGAGGCCGCGTTGGCGGAGGCAGAGCGAGAGGCCGCCAAGGCGGAGCGTGCACGGCGGATGCGTCGATGGCTGCTACCGGCGTTCGTAGGCTTGCTGGTGTTGGCGCTGGTGCTGGCAGGGATGGTGCAGAAAATCTCCGAAGAAGCTGCCCGCGCCAATGCTGAGGCGAGCCGCGCCAATGCTGAAGCAAGCCGTGCCAACCTCGAAGCCACGCGTGCCAACCGCGAAGCCGCCACCGCGAGCGAAGTCACCGATTTCTTTGTCGATCTGTTCAAGATCGCCAATCCCGATGAGTCGCGAGGAGAAACAGTCACGGTGCGCGAGGTGCTCGACAAGGGTGCCGAACGCGTCGACGAAGAATTGGCTGGCCAGCCACGAGTGCGTGCGCGCCTGCTGCATGTCATCGGCAACGTCTATCGCCAACTCGGATTGCTGAGCGCTGCGATGCCGATGGCGGCGCGCGGCGTGGCCGTATTGCGCGAGGAGAAAGACCCAGGCATTGATCTCGCAAGAGCGCTGAATCAGTTGAGTGCAATGCTCGGAGACGACGGCAAGTTTAAAGAGGCCGTGCCGCTGTTAGAGGAGTCGCTGGCGCTGATGGAAGCTGACGGGCTGCAGGAGCAAGACGACTACGGTGACGCGCTTAGCATCTTGGGATCGATACTCAATGACCTCGGCGATCGCGAACGCGCCGGGCCCGTGCTCGAACGTACCGTAGCGTGGCGCGAGAAGCATTTGCCAGCGGGTGATTCGGGCATTGGAACTGCCCTCAGCAACTATGGCTTTCATCGGCTGCAGATCGGCGACTATCGCGGCAGTGGCGAGCTATTCGAACGCTCGCTGACGATCCGCCGCGCGTCCCTCGGTGAGGACCACAGTGAGACGGCGATCTCGTGGAGCAACCTGTCAGCGGTCCATCGTATTCGCGGCGACCTGGAGCGGGCTGAGGAAGCGGCGAAGCGCGCGTCAGCCATCTGGGAAAAAACCCTGGGCGATACGCACACGTTTACGTCGGTTGGCTTGCACAACT
>JBBSIY010000165.1:0-7607 GCA_038257785.1 Lysobacterales bacterium | reverse complement strand
GGTCGGTGCGCACAATGCCGTGCTTGGTGCTAACGGATGAACCTTCAACCAGCGGCAGTAGGTCTCGCTGCACACCCTCGCGACTGACATCGGCACCATAGCCTTCCGAGCGCTTAGCGACTTTGTCGATCTCATCGATGAACACGATGCCGGTTTGCTCGCAGGCGTCGACCGCCTGCTGGCGAATTTCATCGTCGTTGACCAGCTTGCCGGCCTCGTCTTCAAGCAGCAGCGGCCGCGCCGCGCGGATTTTCATCGTGCGCTTTTGCGATTTTTGTCCCGCCACCTGCGAGAACATCTGCTTGAGCTGCTGGCCCATCTCTTCCATGCCGGGCGGGGCCATGATGTCGACGCCGACATTGAGCTGGGTCTCGATGTCGATTTCGCGGTCGTCGAGCTCATTGGCGCGCAGCTGCTTGCGCAGTTTGACGCGCGAATCGTTCTCCGGACCTTCGCCGTCGATATCAATGGCATAGCCCGGTCCACGCCGCTTCGGCAGCAGCGCGTCGAGAATGCGCTCTTCCGCACGCTCTTCCGCCTGACTGCGCACGCGCGCTTTGGCCTGCTCGCGAAACATCTTCACCGCCGCGTCGGCGAGGTCACGAATGATCTGCTCAACATCCTTGCCGACGTAGCCGACCTCGGTAAATCGGGTGGCCTCAACCTTTACGAAGGGTGCATTCGCAAGCGTGGCGAGTCGCCGCGCAATTTCGGTTTTGCCGACGCCGGTCGGGCCAATCATCAAGATATTTTTCGGCACCACTTCGTCGCGCAACGCAGGCTCAAGCTGCATGCGCCGCCAACGGTTGCGCAACGCAATCGCAACAGCACGCTTGGCATCGTGTTGACCGATGATGAACTTGTCCAGCTCTTGCACGATTTCGCGCGGGGTCATGGAAGACATCGATTACAGCTCTTCAAAGGTGCGGTTGTGGTTGGTGTAGATGCAGATGTCAGCAGCGATTTTCAGCGACTGCTCTACCACCTCGCGCGGCGGCAGCTCTGTCGCGCTCAACAGCGCGCGCGCCGCGGCCAACGCAAACGAGCCGCCCGAGCCAATCGCGATCAGACCATCCTCAGGCTCCAGCACGTCGCCATTGCCGGAGATGATCAGTGAAGTCTCGCGATCCGCCACTGCAAGCAGAGCTTCCAAGCGACCAAGTCGGCGATCTGTACGCCAGTCCTTGGCTAGTTCAACCGCTGCGCGGACCAGCTGGCCGTGCTTTTCAAGCTTTGCCTCGAATAGCTCGAACAGGGTAAACGCATCGGCGGTGGCACCGGCGAATCCGGCAATCACTTTGCCGCCGGCCAACCGTCGCAGCTTGCGTGCGTTCGCTTTGACGACGGTGTTGCCAAGCGACACTTGGCCATCACCGCCGATCACCACAGACGCGCCGCGGCGCGCGCAGACGATCGTGGTGGCGTGAAAGGATTCAGACATGAGTAAAGGATTGCTGGCGTCAGCTGATCATTCTGGGGTCACGCAGGTTGTTTCCCAAGGCGGCGACCCATGCTTCGGTCTACTAGCAGGCGACTTTTGGTGAACTAGGGCACAGGCGAGCGCGCAAAAGATCGTCTAGCATGCTGGTCGCCTTCCGATTGCCAAAGTTGACTGCCGTGATGAATAACAAGCCTTTGAATCGATGTTTGCTCGCCGCCGCGGTGTGCATCGCCGCGTTCCCTGCTCACGCGAAGTGGGATGGCACCCGCAATCGCATGGAAGTGCCCGCCTTCAACGAGATTGCGGCCACTACTAAGACCGAGGGTCGCTTTGCCGTTGCCGATGGCCGCGCGCTGACCTTGTTTCAACCGGCGTTTCGCGCGCGGACGGCATCGGCCGCGGTCATGGCCTCGGAGTTTATGCAGGCGCGTGCGGCGCAGCTTGGCATCGCCAACAGCCCTGCGAAGCTTGAGATCGCCTACCGGCGCGACGACGGTGCGTTTTCGGTGGTTCGCTTTCGGCAAGTGCTAAATGATGTCCCGGTTTACGGCAGCGACATCGCCGTGACCGTGAGGCCGAATGGCGACGTGATCTTCGTCAGCAGCGAAGCGCGCCCCGCCATTGAGGCAATCCCGCAAAACCTCTCGCGCGCCGCCAGCGATGTCCGCGCGACGGCCCTGCAGGCATTCGGTCTTCCCAATGCGCGTGACGAAGTGGCACCAGCGCTGATGGTCTATGCCGACGCGGGCGCGACGCGTTTGGTTTGGGTTTACATCGTTCGTGATCCGGCCGTAGGCGGCACATGGGAGGTTCTTGCTGACGCCGACAGTGGTGAAATACTTGAGGCACGCGACACAGAGCTGCGCGTTGACGGCACCGCGACCGTGTTTGATCCCAACCCGCTAAGCACGGCGCAAGTGTCCTACGGACCCGGCAGCGGCTACGTTGACGCCAACGACGCCGACTCCGCTCTGCTTACCTCGCAACTGAGAAGCGTGGCGCTGCGCGACATCACGTTCAACGGCAGCGTCTACAGCCTGCAAGGCCCTTGGGCGCGCTGCGAGGACTGGGATTCACCGTTCGGTGGCGTCAACGACTGCCCGACACCTGCTACTCCTAGCTTCAACGCAACGCGCGCCAGTCAGCTGTTCGAGGCACCCAATGTCTATTTCATCCTAGACAAGGAGATGCGCTATCTCAACGAAACGCTGGGCGTCACCGTTGTTCCCAATACGGTGCCCGGCGGCGTTCGCTTTGATCCACATGGGGTTGGCGGCGACGACAACTCGTCGTTCACGCCCTCTACCGATCGTTTGACGTTTGGCGAGGGTGCCGTCGACGACGCTGAAGACGCCGACGTGATCATTCATGAGCTGGGTCACGGCCTGCACGACTGGATCACCAACGGCGGGCTGTCGCAGGTACAAGGGCTGTCGGAAGGCGTCGGCGACTACTTCGCCAACTCCTACAATCGGGCCGACGGCAACTGGGGACCGACCGATCCCGAGTGGTTCTGGACGTTCCAATGGGATGGTCATAACGAGTTCTGGGGTGGGCGTGTGACCAACTGGAATGTTGGGCGTAGCTATCCCAGCAACATCGGCTCGGGTGTTCATCAACAGGGACAATACTGGGCCTCGTGCAACATGATCGCGTGGGTCGCAATCGGTCGCGACTTGATGGACACGGCGATGCTGCGCGGCTTGGCGATGACCAGCGGTAGCTCGAATCAGAAGGTCGCGGCACAGGCGGTGATTACGGCCGCTGCGGCGATGGGCTACACATCAGCGCAGATCCAAGGCATCGCATCGGCATACAACACGAGCTGCAACTACGCGGTAACGGTGCCGCAGCTTGATGTCATCTTCAAGGGCGGCTTCGAGCCGGCGATCTGACACACAGGCGCAGACAGTGCTCTTGTGTTCAAGAGCATTGTCGAACCGCCCGCTCAATCGTGAGGTGCGCGCCGCTTGGCCCGCGGATGCGCGGCGTCGTAGACCTTGGCTAAATGCTGAAAGTCTAGATGCGTATAGATTTGGGTCGTGCCGATATCGGCATGGCCGAGCATTTCCTGCACGCCGCGTAGATCGCCTGACGACTCCAGCAGATGGCTGGCAAACGAGTGGCGCAATAGGTGCGGATGCACGCGCTTCCACACACCTTGCGTTTGCGCCAACAGCTTTAAGCGCTTCTGCACGCTGCGTGGGTTGATCGGGGCGTTTAAGCGACCGCTGAAAACTGGGTCGATGGACGCCGCCGCGCCTTCGCTGCGCAAGGCTCGCAGTGCGTCGATCGCAAAGCTGCCGACTGGCACGACGCGCGTACGCGCGCCTTTGCCAAGGACACGCACCAAGCCCTCATCAAGATCAAGATCGGCCCAGCGCAAGCCGCATAGCTCTGACAAGCGAAGGCCAGAGGAATAAAACAGCTCAAGCATGGCGCGATCGCGCGTGCCGAGCGGGCCATCTACTGGCACCTGCACGAGTCGCGACGCTTCGTCAGCATCCAGTACCTGCGGCAACCGACGCGCCGCCTTCGGCGCACGGAGGCCGGCGCTAGGATCGCTCTTCAGCAGCCCCTGATGGATGCGGTGGCGAAGAAAACTGCGCCACGCCGACAGCAATCGCTGCACGCTGCGCGGCGCAAGCCCGCGCCGATGCTCAGCGGCGACGAAGCCGCGCAGACGTTCGCCGTCGAGATGGTTCCACGCGCCGAGGCCAAGATCAGCCATGGACTGCAGCAGCACCTTCAGGTCTCGCCGATAGGCGGCCAAGGTATGCGGCGACATCCGGCGCTCAACCGCTAGCGTCTGCAGGTAGCGTTCGACGTCCGCCGACAGTTCGGCGGACAGCGGCAACTGTTCGGCTCGCTCAGGGCGCATAGCGCGCAAGCGCTGCGGACAGCGCCTCCGCCATCAAACGCAAAAACAGCGTCCCCATGCCGGGGAAAAAACGATTGCCGTCGCTACTGCCAATAGCAAGCAGCCCATAGCCCTTGATCGAAAGCAGCGCGGCCGATTGCGCCTCGCTGGCGCGCCCACCAAACAACAGATCGAGTTTGTCCTGCTGCAAACGTCCACAAAGCGGTTCGTCATCGGCGACAAAATCGCGAAACGGCGCCAGCGACGCATCGCCTGCGTTGATGATTTGCAGCCAGTCTTCGTCACCTTGACCCACGATGGGCGCGTGCAGCACCAGCCGCACTAGCTCACTGCCAAAATCTTCGATCAGACTTGCCACCATTACCCGCAGCGTGTCAGCGGCGCTGTTGGCACGCATCAAGCCTAGGCACAGTTGATGGGTCCGAACGGTTAGTCGCTCGTTGTCTTGCGCGTTGGCGAAGAGTTCTTGCAGGCGCCGATTGAGCTCGCGATTTTTATCGCGCAGCACTTCCAACTGATAGCTAGCAAGCGAGGTGGTCGCACCTTCATCACGCGGCACCGCCATGCTGAGGGCAAGGTCCGGATAGTTGGCTAAAAATTTTGGGTGACGACGGAGGTACGCTGCCACATCGCCGGCGGTCACGCGCTCGCGAGCTGTCTCACTCATGCCACTCTCCCTCAAAAACAAAAGCGGTCGGCCCGGACATACGCATATTCGCCTCTGCGTCGGGCCAAAAAATATCTAAGGTGCCACCGGGCAGCGTCACGCTGACGCGCTGATCCAACTGACCGCGGCGGCGCAGTACCGCAACCGCCGCACATGCACCGCTGCCGCAGGCCAAGGTCTCGCCCGCGCCACGCTCGAACACGCGCAAGCGAACGTGGCATCGACTGACGATCTGCGCAAAACCCACGTTGCAGCGATCAGGAAAGCGCGAATCGTTCTGCAGGGCGATACCGACTCGCGCAACATCTGCCGTATCGACGTTTTCCACCTCGATCACAGCATGCGGATTGCCTATCGACACGGCTCCGAAATGCAGCGATTCGCCCGCAAACTCAAACAGGTACGAATCTGCCTCAGTCGACCGCAAAGGAATAGCCGCCGGCGAAAACTGCGGCGTCTGCATATCGATACTGATGCCTTGGTCCGCCGCGATGATCGCGCGCACGGGACCGCTAGGGCTATCGAGCATGGACTCGCCAACGCGCAACACGCCTTCGCGCAAGCCCCAGGCGGCTACACAGCGCGCGCCGTTGCCGCACTGACCTGCCGCGCTGCCGTCAGCATTCCAAACCCCATACGCCAACGCAGCGCCACCGCTGCGCGGAGGCTCAATAGTCAACAGCTGATCGCAACCAACGCCGCGGCGGCGATCGCATAGCCTGCCGATCAGCTCAGGCGAGAGATCTGCGGCGGCGGCGCGACGATCAATGACAACGAAGTCGTTGCCGGCGCCGTGCATCTTGGTGAAGCGCAAGCCAGCTGGCCCGAACGCGCCAGGCCGCGCACTCATCGCACCGCAGCTGCGGTCGGCGGTGGCGTGCCTGGACGTATCAGCTCACCTTTGGTGCCGCATGCAGACAGGATCAAACATCCCGCGACGGCGAGAACGAGCAGAAAAGGCTTGTACGAAGTTGGTTTCATATCGTCAGTATAGGCAATGAGGCCGGCAGGGCGACGCGCCCCGCCAGCATAGAAAGCCGAGCCGTCAGTCGCTGCCACCTGAGGACTCAGACTTGCCCATCAGCTGCTGCCGCAGAAAGGTGTAGGCCAACGCCTGCATATGCGCCCGCTGGCCGTTGTCGGCCGCGCCGCCGTGACCGCCCTCAATGTTCTCGTAGTAATAGACCTCGTGCTCCTGCGCCTTCATCTTCGCCATCATCTTGCGCGCGTGGCCGGGGTGGACGCGGTCGTCGCGTGTTGAGGTGGTGAACAGCACGGCAGGATATTTTTGCCAGCCTCAACGTTGTGATACGGCGAGAACGTACGGATGAATTCCCACTCTTCCGGCTTGTCCGGATCGCCATATTCGGCCATCCAAGACGCGCCCGCCAAAAGTTTGTGGTAGCGCTGCATATCGAGCAGCGGCACTTGGCAGACCGCGGCTTTGAACAGGTCTGGATATAGCGTCACCATGTTGCCGACCAACAGGCCGCCGTTGCTGCCGCCCTGAATGCCAAGGCGACTCACTGATGTGACTTTGCGGGCCACCAAGTCCTGCGCGACGGCGGCGAAGTCTTCGTATGCACGCAGACGCTTGGATTTCAGCGCCGCCTGATGCCATCGCGGGCCATACTCGCCACCGCCGCGAATATTGGCGACCACATACACGCCGCCCGATTGCAGCCAGCCGCGACCGGCGGCGGCGCTGTAGCCCGGCGTCAGTGAGACTTCAAAACCGCCATAGCCGTACAGCAAGGTCGGATTGCTAGCGTCGAGCGCAAGGTCTTTTTTCGCCACCATGAAATACGGCACGCGCGTGCCGTCTTTACTGGTCGCAAAATGCTGCCCGACCTCAAAACCGCTGGCGTCAAAAAACGCCGGCATTTGCTTTAGCTTTTGTGGCACTTCGCCAATGCGGCCGATCATCAGCGTCGGCGGTGTCAGATAGTCGCTCACGGTCAAGAAGTAGTCGTCTGACGCGTCGGCGTCAATGGCGCTGACGCCCACCGTGCCAATCGACGGTGCGCCCTTGAGGGGCTCGCGCAACCAGCTTCCGTCTTTGAAGGTCAGCACTTCCAGACGGTTCTTCACGTCGTCGAGCACGTTCAAAATCAAGTGATGGCGCGTTCGTGTGACGCTTGCCAGCGAACGCGTATCGCTTGGCTCAAACAGCGCCGTGAGCGTCTTGTCGCCAGCCATGAACGTATCGAAGTTTGCGACGAGCAGCGCGCCAGCCGGCCATGTTTTATCGCCGAACGTCCACGCATCGCGCAGCTCGAGCAGCAGCCATTCGCGGTGAACTGACTTCTGCACGCTATCGGGAACGTCGATCTTGGTCAGCGCGCCGTCTTTGCCGCGCAGAAACAGCTCGTTGCTATAGAAGCCAGTCGCTCGATAGACCAAGTCGCGCTCAAATCCGCGCGTGTCGTCGTGTGTCGCGCCCACGGCAATATCGCCCGCTTGTCCCTCGAATACCGTTTTCGCATCGGCGAGCGGCGTTCCGCGCTTCCACTCTTTGACGATGCGCGGATAGCCCGAGCTAGTCATGCTGCCAGGACCAAAATCGGTATCGACATAGACGGTGTCTATGTCGATCCAGCCGAGGGCGCCTTTGGCTT
>JBBSIY010000164.1:0-7631 GCA_038257785.1 Lysobacterales bacterium | reverse complement strand
GTTCGAAGCCGGCGGCGGCCCGAGTCCGGGCACTGCCAAGACATCCGTTGAAGGCCTGGGCTCAGGCGGTCGCGCGCGAGTCGGTGGCGTATTGACCAAGGTGCCGCTTGCCTGGAAGTCACGTTTTTTCGAGCGCGATGGCGAACAGCGCAGCGCTATGACCATTCCATGGGGCGATGTGTACACGGCCTTTGTCAGCACCGGCATTCCCAATGTTGAGGTCTATATGTGCGTGCCGCAAGCCACCGTGAAACGCCTGCGACGGCTGCGTTGGATTGGTCCGCTGCTCGGCACGCCGCCGGTGCAGGCGCTGCTTAAACGCGGCGTGGCGAAGAAAGTGCGCGGCCCGTCCGAAAGCACGCGTGCAAAAACTGGATGCGTGGTGTGGGGTGAGGCCAGCGTCGCCTCAGGGCAAACCCTGCGTCGCCGTCTGCGCACGCCAAATGGCTACGCGCTCACCGTGAGCGCATCGCTTGGCATCGTCGAACACTTGTTGCACGCGTCACCCCCCAGCGGTGGCTACTACACGCCGTCGCAATTGATGGGTGCGGACTATGTGCTGACGCTACCAGGGGTGGTCTTGGGTTGATCTCGGGTATAACTTCGCTGCTGTTCAAACTATCTGGAGAAGGCGTTTATGCGTAGCGCATTGCTTGCTGTGGGACTGCTGCTATTGATCGGCGGCGGATTGGTGTTGGCTGGCGTCATCAATCTCGGTGGCGACAACGAAGTGCTGCGCGTCGGCGATACCGCCATCGATGTCAGCAAAGAAGGCATCAAAGTCAGCGACCGCGGCGAAACCAACCGCAACATCGGCATCGTGCTGATGGTGATTGGCGGCATTGGCGTGGTGCTAGGCGCGATCAAGCGCAAGTAGCGCGTCTCTCTGCTGCGCTGGCTGCCTCATCGGGCCAGCGCATTACAATTAGCCGATGGACGTCTCTCACCTGCTGGATGATTTGAATCCGGCACAACGCTCGGCTGTGTCTGCGCCGCTTGGTCATACGCTGGTGCTTGCCGGTGCGGGTTCGGGTAAGACGCGTGTGCTGGTGCATCGCATCGCGTGGCTTACCGAGGTCGAGGGCGTGCCGGCGCACGGCATTCTCGCGGTCACGTTTACCAACAAGGCCGCCGGCGAGATGCGCGGGCGTGCTGAGGCGCTGGTCAACGGCGGCACGCGCGGGATGTGGATCGGCACGTTTCACGGGCTTGCGCATCGTCTGCTGCGCCTGCACTGGAATGACGCGAAGCTGCCGCAGAATTTTCAGGTGCTAGATTCTGACGATCAAATTCGCCTGCTGCGGCGTCAGATCAAGGAACTGAATCTCGACGACAAGCGCTTCCCGCCGCGTCAGGCCGCATGGTTCATCAATCACTGCAAGGACGAGGGCAAGCGCCCGCAGCATCTGCAGCCGATTGATCCCATCGGCGGCACGATGCGCGATATTTACGTCGCATACGAGGCAGCGTGTCAGCGCTCAGGGCTGGTCGATTTCGCCGAGCTGCTGCTGCGCACCCACGAACTGCTGCGCGATCAACCGAGCCTGCTCAGCCACTACCAGCAGCGCTTTGGTCAGCTATTGGTTGATGAGTTTCAGGACACCAATGCCATCCAGTACGCGTTTCTTCGTCTGCTCGCCGGCAGTAGCGGTCAGCTGTTTGCAGTCGGCGATGATGATCAAGCGATCTACGGCTGGCGCGGCGCGAAGGTCGAAAACGTGCAGCACTATCTGCATGATTTCTCTGATGTGCAGACGATCAAGCTGGAGCAGAACTACCGATCAACCGCCAACATCCTAGCCGCCGCCAACGCGCTGATTGCCAACAATCCTGGCCGGCTCGGCAAGAAGCTGTGGACCGAAGATGCAGCTGGCGCGCCGATTGATCTGTATGCGGCCTACAACGAAGTCGACGAGGCGCGCTTTGTGATTGAGCGCGTGCAGCAGTGGCTGGCGAACGACGGACGCGCGCAGGACTGCGCCATTCTGTATCGCTCCAACGCGCAGTCGCGCACGTTTGAAGACGCTCTGATGCAGCAGAGCCTGCCTTACCGCGTGTACGGTGGCCTGCGCTTTTTTGAGCGCGCTGAGATCAAGGACACGCTCGCGTATTTACGTTTGCTTGCCAATCGCGATGACGACGCCGCGTTCGAGCGCGTCGTCAACACGCCGACGCGCGGGATCGGCGAGCGCACGTTGGAAGCGCTGCGTGAGCGCGCCAAACAGGAAGGCACCACGCTCTGGCATGCGGCGCTACTGGAACTGACCGCGGAGGCGCTTCCTGGGCGTGCGCGCAACGCGCTGCGCGCGTTCGTCGAGCTGATTGAATCGCTCGCCAAAGACACTGAGAAGTCCGAGCTCGCCGAGCAGATCGATCAGGTTTTGCAGAAATCGGGCCTTTACGCGCACTACGCCTCTGAATCGCGCGGCACGTTGGAGGCACGCACCGACAACCTCGACGAACTGGTCACCGTGGCGAGTCGATTCGTCATGCCCGAAACCGAAGAGGCGCTGCCCGAGTTGGTCGCCTTTCTCGCCTATGCCGCGCTGGAAGCGGGCGAGGGCCAGGCGGAAGCGTGGGAAGACTGCGTGCAGCTGATGAGTCTGCACGCGGCCAAAGGCCTAGAGTTTCCGTTAGTGTTTTTGGTCGGCGTTGAGGAAGGCATGTTTCCCAGCCAGCGCTCGCTGGATGAGTCGGGTCGGCTGGAGGAAGAGCGCCGTCTCGCCTACGTCGGCATTACGCGAGCGCGTGAGCGCTTGATCATCACCTACGCCGAAACTCGGCGCCTGCACGGCATGGATTTGTCGGGTACGCCGTCGCGTTTCCTGCGCGAAGTGCCGGCCGAACTGCTGCACGAAGTAAGGCCACGCGTAAACGTTTCGCGACCTGCTTCGTTGGGTGCTAGCCGATTGGCAGATCGCATCGTGGAGGAAGTGCCGGGAGGTCTACGGCCCGGCACCCGCGTGCGCCATATGAACTTCGGCGAGGGCGTCGTCGTCGATGCAGAAGGCAGTGGCGCGCACGCCCGCGTGCAGGTGAAGTTCGCCGAAGCCGGAGCCAAATGGCTGGTGTTGACCTACGCGCGGCTGGAGGTGCTGCGCGGCGCGGCGCTCTAAAGCGCCACCTCAAACCCATTGGCGAAGATTCTGCCAGCACCGCCCAGCGGCGGCAGGCCAACATCCGTCAGGGTGGCCAAGTCCAGCGCTGAGATGAAGTAGCGATTGCCACGGAAGAACACGACGCCATTCATCAGTTCTGACAGCAGCCCCGGCGGCGGCCCGCCGCTGGGTGCGCGCATTGAAGTCGGAGCATCCTGCGAAGGTAGGTGGTCACACACGACGTTAGGTATCGGCGCACCGTTGTTCCAATGAATAATTTGCGCAGCGTGATTTGCCCGCGTCGGGAACGGCTCGTTACTCCAATGGAAAATATTGTTGGTGGTGAGATCAGGCCGACTGCCAAATACCTGCACGGCGGTCGGTCCATTGAAAAGAGTCGGGGTGCCGGCCAACATCCAGCGGTCAAACGTCGACCAAAAGCCTGCCGGCGGTACGCCTGCACCGCTGGCGAAGCCGTTGTAGCCCAGCGCATGCCCCAGCTCATGCAGGGCAACGCTCATCGCATCCGTTTTGTCGATGGGAACCGGTGCGGTGCGCTGGGCCGGGCTGGGATCAAAGAACAGTTCGTTGCGCAGGTAGACGCTGCTGACGATGATCCGCACATCGGGCATGCCGCCGTTCGGGTCAGCGCCGGTGCGCAGCTCAGCCGCTGCGCCTTGCTCAAACGTATCGCGGCCTTGGATCACGCCGACGAACGAAGAGCTGAAACTCGCCCCGCCAAACGTCGCGATGCTGTCGTCGACTTCAATCTGAATTTCGATACTGCGCGACGCAGTGATGCCAAGCAGGCTGACCCAGTTCTGCCCAGCGGCTTGAAAGTGAGACGTGAGATTCGCGCGTTCGGTCTGGGTAAGGCCGCTGGCCGTGCTGTCGAAGCTGACAGGAAACGTCACCTGCGCGTGCAGCAAGGGCGACGCGAGCAGGCAGCTGGTGAATGAGATTCGGAGCAGACGGTTAGTAAACATTCGGTTGGATTCCCAGATCGAGCGTTCTCTAGTCACGGCAGAAGTGGTCAAGTTCTGCCATCGCAATGCGTGGGTCCGATGCGTCCTGTCACGGCAGGTGCGCTAGTCGCTAAACTTGCCTCAACACGACCGGCTCCGACGCCAATGACTCAAGCGACTCTGTTTGATATCCAACCCGCAACGGCCGCGGACGCCGCCGACTGCGTTCGTCTACGTGGACAGACGCGCGAGAACGCTGTGTCGGAAGAGCGCTTGCGCAGCCTCGGCATCACGGTAGATTCGTGGGCCAACGACATTGAGACGGGCGTTCTGCCGGGATTCGTTTGTCGCCGCGACGAGGTGCTTTTGGGCTACAGCTTTGGTGCGTCCGAGTCAGGCGAAGTGGTGGTGCTCGCCTTGCGGCCTGATATCGAAGGCCAAGGCCTCGGCCGAGCCCTGCTTGAGCGCATGGTCACTCATCTTCGCAGCCTTGGCCACGGTCGCCTTTTTCTCGGCTGCTCCGCTGATCCCAACGTGCGTTCGTACGGATTTTATCGAAGGTTGGGCTGGCGCAGCACGGGGCAGGTCGACAAACTCGGCGATGAGCTCCTTGAGCTAGCGGCTGTTTGAGGGAGCTTGTGCAGGCACCCTGGGCTCGGCGCGTTCGCCATCGCGAGCGCTGGATTTTCCACGATTAGCAACAGCGATCGATCGTTTCGCAATCGCCGCGATGGCATGTTCGATGTGGTCGGCTCAAGCAGCGGCTTTGCCGAGTTGCGACTCGCCGAGGCAGCCGCTTGGTTCGACTTCGATTAGGAAGGGCGTACCGACCTCGTGCTGCGGCACTGGCCCTAGGCTTATGAGTTCTATCGCAATCTCACTCCCTCATCGGGGCATTGGATTGGCTTCTCGCTCAGAGGAAACGGTGCGATGACACGCGATGCGATTGGTGCACGCGTCTTCATTCAGATCGGCATAGATGGCTGTCGGGTGCGCGAACTGCGTGCCGACGAGTCGCCCCGTGCCAGTCATCATCCCGTGCTGGACGTTGACCTAGGCATGCAGGCGCAGATCAGGGCGTCCGTGTGCTGTCCGAATGGCGATATGCAGAAGCTTGGTATTCTGCATGCCGGTCGCGACCACGCGATCGCTCCGGAAACGATCTATCCCACCGGGCACGGTGATGGCTTCTAATCGCCGTCCTGTGCCTCTATGGAGCCTAAATGTCGAACGCACCAAGCACTTCCCGCCCGCTGCTGACCCTCGGCGCTAGCGTTGTCCTTCTCTCCAGCATTTTTCTTGATCAGGCACACGCTGCCGTGCGCTTGCCGCCCGCGGTGAAATCAGAGCAGACGAACGGCGCATCCATATGCGGCGCACACACGTCGATTGCCCGTGATTGGAACGAACAGGTTTTAGCTGCGATCCGCCTCGACGCACCGCGGCCGACCGTCCACGCGCGCAATCTGTTTCACCTCTCGGTCGCGATGTACGACGCTTGGGCCGCGTACGAGCCCAGTGCGCGCGCGCATTTGCATGAAGAGGCCGCTGTCGCAGCAGGTAGCGTTGCCGCGGCACGCGACGAGGCGATCAGCTATGCCGCCTACCGCTTGCTGGCGCATCGCTTCCAAGTCTCCCCTGCGGCCGCGGTGTCTCTGCAGGCATTCTCAAATTGCATGACAGCGCTTGGCTTCGATACCGCGGTCACCAGTACGACCGCATCGAGCCCTGCCGCGCTGGGCAACCGGGTCGCCGCCACCATCATTGCGCATGGCCTACAGGATCACTCAAACGAGCAGGGAAGTTACCTCGACGGCGGTGTCTACATCCCGCGAAATGCGCCAATGCTGGTCGGCTTGCCGGGGACTGGCGGTGTCGTGGACACCAATGCATGGCAACCACTTATTCCGCCAGGCGCGTCCGGTGGGCAGACATTCCTTACGCCGCATTGGCGGGAAGTTACTCCGTTTGCGCTGACTCGGTCTGCGCCCGGAACGCCCTATCTCGACCCTGGTGCGCCGCCTCGGCTCGGCGGCGTTGGTGACGCTGCGTTAAAGCAAACCGTGATCGAACTGATTCGTCTCAGTGGTGAGCTTGACCCTGATGACGGCGTGCTGATCGATGTATCACCAGGCACGCTGGGTAACAACACACTCGGGACGAACGACGGTGGTGGGCACGCGCTCAACCCGAGCATCGGGCTGCCGTATGCCGCGAACGTCGTCTTACGCGGCGATTACGTCCGCGTGCTTTCCGAATTCTGGGCCGATGGTCCGCGGTCGAGCACGCCGCCCGGACATTGGAACGAAGTCGCCAATGCGGTGACTGATGCGCTCGGCAGCAACCTTCGCATTGGCGGAGTGGGGCCTGTGCTGCCAGCGCTGGAGTGGGACGTCAAGCTGTACCTTGCCTTGAACGGAGGCAACCACGACACGGCCATCGCGACGTGGGAGAACAAGCGAAATTACGACACATCACGGCCCATTACGCTGATTCGCGAAATGGGCAGTTTGGGCCAATCTAGCGACCCACTTTTGCCGTCTTACCACGCGCAGGGGCTGCCGCTGGAACCCGGAGTTGTCGAGCTGGTCACCGGAGCATCATCTGCAGCTGGCGAGCGTCACGAACAGCTTGCCGCCTTTGTCGGCGAAATCGCGATCTATGCATGGCGTGGCCATCCGGCGATAGCCGCAAGCGAGCACGGCGGCGTCGGCTGGATTCGTGCGGTCAGCTGGATTCCCTACCAGCAGCGTAACTTTGTCACTCCGCCGTTTCCCGGCTACACCTCTGGCCACAGTGGCTTCAGCCGCTCATCTGCCGAAGTGCTGGCGGCATTCACTGGCGATGAGTATTTTCCGGGCGGTCTAGGCGAGTTTCTGGTGAGCTCGGATGATCCGAGCTTTCATCTAGGCTTCGAATTCGGACCGAGCCAGCCCGTGCGACTGCAGTGGGCGACGTATTTCGATGCCGCCGACGAAGCCGGTCGATCGCGGATCCACGGCGGCATTCATCCCAATTACGATGATCTGCCGGCGCGCGTAATCGGACACGAGGCCGGTCTGAGCGCCATCGCCCGCGCCCGGACATTATTTGGCAGCGGCGCTCCAGCCGGCGTACCGGTATTTATCCCTTCCAATGGCTTTGGCGGCATTGCGGGACTTATCGGCAGCCTGCTGCTGTTGGGTCTCTGGCGATTGCGATTTCGCTGAGTCAATGGATTGAGGTCGTCGGTGCCCCGACCCTTACCCGGGCACCGAGAGCTAGCTAGAACTTCCAGGTTGCGGTCAGATAGAAGCGATTGTTTTCGGCATCCTTGCGGGGAACGTTGGCGCTTCGGCCACCTGTCTGGAAGCCGAAGTTCAACGACATTGCGATCGGCACCCTGCGGGAATTCGTGTGTGGCCGCGACGAGATGCTTTTAGGCTAGTGCCTGGGTGCGTCCGACTCAGAGGAAGTGGTGGTGCTTGCCTTGCAGCCTGATATCGAAGGCCAACGTCTCGACCGAGCCCTACTTGAGCGCACGGTCACTTATCTTCGCGGGCTTGGCCACGCCCGCTTTTTTCGGCTG
>JBBSIY010000163.1:0-7635 GCA_038257785.1 Lysobacterales bacterium | reverse complement strand
ATTACCTCCAACAGCGAAAAGCCCGACGACAGCCTCAAGCCACCGAGGCTCGACGCACCCTTTCTTTTATTCCTGAAGTTCCACACGGCCAAAGACACGCTGCTCTGTCATTCGAACCAGCGAGTCGGATCGTTATCGTGCGTACGTTCTGTCGCGCAGCGGTACAGGTGTCAGGCTGCAACGTGAATACTGCATTTGCACCAGTCGGAACTGCTAGCGTTCCGCGAGGACTGAACTGGACGTCAAACACGTTCGCAGTCAACGAGTCGGCCACATCAAGCTCATAAACCTTAAGCACTTCGTCCGCGGCCGCTGTGAAGGAGTCATTGCGATTGGTATCTACCCAAATCGCCCACCCTCGATTCCAGTTGTCTGTGGCGCAGCCGTCTAATGCTGCATTGAGCGCGCATACCCCAACGCGGTTGTTGCGCCGGAGACCTTCCGAGCGCGCGTAGCTAAATGCTGCGAGCAGTTCATTGTTCTGAGTCACGATGCGGTTTCGATCTAAAGCATCCGTGAAGCTCGGAAGCGCAACGGCGAGCAGGATGGCTGAGATGAATATAACGATCATCAACTCAATAAGTGTGAATCCCGCGACGCTTGCGCGTTTTGGCCGTTCAGAACGCATGAGGGGCTCCTTTATCACTTGTTAAGACTATGCGGTCGGTTGTTCGGTCGCCAGCGAATGCCGACAGGCGGTGCCGCTCGGCGGACTAGCGTGCATGGACTGCGTATCTGCTCACGGAAAAGACTGCAGATAGCGGGCCCAGTTGCGCAGATCGGCAAGCAAGGCCAAGTCATTATCATCGCGCGGTGAGTTCGCTAGCGCGTCGATTTCAGCGCTATAGCTGGCGAAGTTGTACTCGGAGAGTTCGCTGTCGTAGGCAAGCCGACTTTCTCGCTCGTCGCGCCAGCGTTCTAGTTCGGAAGCTTCCAGCGTGTCCGGCCAGTTACGAGCGCGGTAGCGGAACAGCAGCTCTTCGCCTCGACGGTCATGCAGCGCGTTACGGAAAGTATGCAGTTCGTCCGGCTCAGACAGACGAATCCTCGCATGCGTGCGTACGTCGCGGCGATCGAGAAATCCGTCGTACAGCGCGTGATCGACATCGCTGTTGGCGTGCTGCTTGGGCTGGCTGAAAACGCGACGGCAGCGTTCGATCAATCCGGGGGCAGCAAGCAAACGTTCTGCATGCTTTAAGCAAGATGCACGATCAATGCTCAGGCGGGCTAGCTCGCTGTCGGTAACGTGGGCAAGCTCAACGAGGGCGGGGCAGCGATTGATGTGCACGGATTTGAGCGGCACGCGAACCTCGCCTTCGGGCAGCGCATCGCGCGAGACAAACAGCCGATCTTGAATTTCATCGACGTCGAGTGAGCACCACGACGCCGGGTCGTCCTGTAGATCGCAGACGATGATCTGGTTATTGATTGACGGATGTTCGCTCAAGGGCAGAACAATTCCCGCGCAGCCGCGTTCGGCTGGGAAGCGCCCTGAGACATGAAGTAGCGGGACGTGCTTGGTAACGTCCAGCAAACTTCGCGCGCGCGCTTTGTTGCGAAACTCTAGGTGGTAGTCCCACAGGCGCGGCTGCGCATCACGGAGGATTCGCGCCAAACCCAAGGTCGCTTCAACGTCCGACATCGCGTCATGCGCAGAGCCGTGTGCAACGCCGTTGGCTGCGGCTAGGTGTTCCAGCCTAAAGCTTGGCGCGCCGTCGTCGCGCTGCGGCCAGATGACGCCATCAGGTCGCAGCGCGTAGGCCAGACGGGCGTAGTCCATGAGGTCCCAGCGCGAGTTACCGAGGTCGTATTCGCGGCGATAAGGGTCAATGAAGTTGCGATAAAAGCCGTAGCGGAGAAACTCATCATCGAACCGCAGGCTGTTCCAACCCACGCCGCAGGTGCCCGGCTCTGCGAAAACGGCAGCGATGCGCTGCATGGCATGCGCCTCGACAATGCCGCGCTGGCGCAAGCCTAGTGGGGACAGGCCCGTGATGAGGGACGCAGTGGGCGAGGGCAGCAGATCAAGCGCTGGCTGCACGTAAAAGGAATCTGGCTGCCCCAATATCTCTAGCGTCGGCGTGGTTCTAATGGCAGCAAACTGAGCAATTCGCGTGCGACGCGGGTCGCGGCCGTAGGTTTCGAGGTCGTACCAGAGAAAGCTTTCGCTCACTGTGCGTCAGCAGCGCGGCGACGCGGGATGCTGGTGACGTTGATCGCGAGCACGTCGGCAGAATTTTCCGCGTCGTCGCAGTCACGCATGGCGGAGATTGCCATCGGGCCACTGGGTCGCAAGTGCAGCCGCGGCAAACCAACCGCATTTCCTTGCGCCATGTCGACACCGCACTCGTGGAGCGCAATCAGAACGGCCGGATCTTCTACGCATTCGGCCACCACAATCTTGCCGGCGGCTTCCGCGATGCTGGTCAGCGCGGCGACGATGGTACGGTCGAGTGGGTCGTCCGGCAGGCCTGCAATCAACGAGCCGTCCAGCTTGACGATGTCGGCTTCCAGCTGACGCAAATAGGCGAATGTCGAAAATCCAGTGCCGAAATCATCGACGGCAATTCGGCAGCCGATCTCGCGCAGCGCATGCAGAATGCGCTGCGCGCCGGCGATGTCTTCTATGGCGTGAGATTCGGTGATTTCGAATACCAGGCACCCAGCGTCAACATTGTGTTCAACGATCTTGCCCGTGACATATTCGGCTAGCGTGAGGTCCGACAGGCTTTGCGAATGCAGATTGATTGTGAGATGCACGGCGCGTGGCGCATCGCTGACATCCTTGAGTGCGCGCAGCGCGTGATCAACGACCCAACGATCAACGTCACGCATCATGCCGAAGCGCTCGGCGGTCGGCAAAAATGCGCCTGGAAGGATCAACTCGCCATGCTGATCGCGCATGCGAATCAATACCTCAAACAGCGCCGGACTCTCAGGATTTCGCGCTAGCTGTCGACGCCACAGATCAGAGCTATCTGGCGTCAACGCGTCACCAAATATTCCGTCAAGTGGAACGATAGGCTGAAACGCGAGCACGAAGTGATCGTTTCGTAGCGCTTCCTCAAGCCGCGATGACCAGCCAAGATCGAGATCCATGGCCGCGCGTTCGCCAGATTCCTGTGTATAGAGCTGGGTGCGGTTTCGACCGGCATTCTTCGCAAGATGGAGCGCGATGTCGGCATGCGCCATCGCTTCGGTAGGCGTCAAATTGCCCTGATCGAGTCGGCAGACGCCAATCGAGGTGGTGATGCGGTAGCTCTTGCCGGCATAGGTGAAAGGCGCATTGGTAAGCGCCCGCCGGAAGCCGTCAGCGAGTGAACTCAAGTTGTCCACATCAACGTTTCGCAAAATCAAGGCGAACTCATCGCCGCCCATGCGCGCCAAATGGTCGCTGCTGCGCAAGCGCATTTTGAGCCGTTTTGACACTTCAACCAGCAGCTGATCGCCGGCGCCATGGCCAGCGGTATCGTTGATGTATTTGAAGCGATCTACATCCATAAAAAGCAGCAGCGACGTCAGATTGCTGCGGCGCAGACGGGCTAGCTCTTGCTCGATCTGACGCTCAAACCAAGCGCGGTTGTGCAAGCCCGTTAGCGCGTCGTGTTCTGCAGCGCGACGAAGCTCTTCTTCCATTACGCGACGCGCTGAAATATCGCGGAAAGCAACCACTGAACCGCTGCGCTGCTCATCGACGCGCAGCGGATACACCGTGCATTCAACCGGCAGCGTGTGGCCGCTGGCAGAGGTGAAGCAGGTTTGCCAGCCGGTGATGCGATTGCCCCGCGTGTAGGCCTGGAGAAGCGGGCACGCGCTGCGCAGCTGAACGGTTCCGTCTGCCTGTACCGGGTGTATCAGATCAAACGCATCAGAACCGACGACAATCTCTGAGCTTTCATGACCCAGAAGTTCGAGCGCGGCGGGGTTGATGAGGCGAATGCGGGCGTCCGAGTCCACCACGTACACGCCATCGCCCACCGATGACAAAATGCATTCCAGCCGCCGCCGCTCCGACTCTATCGCCTTGCGGTCGCGCACTGTGCGCGCCAACGATGTTAGGCGGGCGGTGAACAACTCTTTGGCTTCACTCTTAAACAGGCATTCGACCGCGCCTGCAGCCAGTGCGTCCTGAATAACGGCATCTGAGTAAGTGCCGGTAATCGCTGAAATCAACATGTGATCGGTGCGGCTGTCGGCTTTCAGCGCACGCATCAACACGGTGCCATTGTTGTCCGGCATGTAGTAGTCGATCACAGCAATATCAAATGCCTGAGCTAGCGCTTTCTCAAGCCCGTCAGCGCAGTTATTGGCAGTCTCTACCGCGAAACCGCCGCCGCGCAGCAGTTTTGAAAACGCTGCCCGAACGGTGGCCGAATCATCAACCAGCAGCAAACGCAGCGGCGCAACATCGTGCTGTTCAAGCGGCTGCGCAGGCTGACGCGGCAGCGGGTCCAAGAGCTGCTCCAGGGCAGCGCCTACTTCGTGATAGTCGTTCCACTGCAGGAGGGCGGTGCGCGGGCGCGTCATCCGCCAGTTGATGGCTCCATCGGTGCTGCCGTCAGAAAGCACCAACACCGGAAGATGCTCAAACCGACTACCGTGCAGCAGGCCGAACACGTCTTCTATGAGCCCATCAACGTGGTCGGGCCAGCCCAGCACCACGCCGTCATAGCGCGCCGCACCGCTGGCCATGCGCGTGAGCGTGGCGTGCGCTTCGTCTAGCCCCGCCAACGCGGTAACCGAAAACCCGCGCTGGGTGAGTCGCACAGTCAGCGCGCGCCGACGCGTTTGGGAGCTTTCAGCTAGAAGAATGGATCGCATCCGCGCGATTGTTGCGCATTGCGCGGCTGGAGGGAACGCCTGGATGGATTGGCGTTTGTGCCAATTTGCGGCGTGACGTGCGTTAGTCGCTTGGCGTCAAAGCATTCGCTCGATGATCTTATAGCCTGCAAAGTACACGCCGATCGACGTGCCGAAGCTGGTCAAAAAGAAGTTGAGCAGCACACGAGCGACGCGGTTCCTCCACCATCCGCGAGGCGAGGTAACGTCGTCGCGTAGGCGCGAGAAATCGGCAACGGTAGGCTTCCGCACTGTCGCTTCAATCAATGCGCTTACCGTGCCCGACGAAAGAGCCGGATGCAGCGGCGTCAGCGGGGAGGCAATGAACGCGCCAAGGATGCTGAGTGGATGACCGCCAGCGAGCGTGCAACCAATTGCGCCGAGAATGCCGGTGGCGAGCACCCAGTTGATAACAAGGTCGGCACCGACGTCTGCGCCTTGCGAAAATCCCCACGCAAAGCCACCCAGCACCAGCGCAGCCAACACGATCGTCAGCCAGAAGCCCCAGCGGCCAGGCGGTGGGACCGCACTCAGCTCGCGCTGCTGACCTGCGGGATCGTCAACATCATTTCGCAGATGATTGGCGAGACCTGCCATGTGACCGGCACCGACAATCGCGAGAACGCGGGTGAGCTGTGGCGCGGAAACCGGCAGCCGATGCGCGTGCTCGCGCAGCGACGCAGCCATATAGACGTCGCGTTCGGCTATGAGCGCGTGATGCAGTCCTTGGCTGCGCTGAGCAAACTCCGAGAACGTGCTTTCCAACACATCGCCGTTTTTCAGACGCTCAATCTCAGCCTCATCCACCCCGTCATCGACCAGCACGCTGGCCATCAGGCCGCTCAGTAGCTTGATGCGATCCCACCATCCGACTGCGGCGTACGTGCGGCGCAACGTGATGCCCACATCGCGGTCTATTCGCCATACGGGCAGGCCTCTTGCATCCGCTTCCTCAAAGCCAGCGCGCATTTCCGCGCCCGGCTCTACGCCAAGCTGCTCAGCCAGTCGGCGCTGGTAGGCCGACAGGGCAAGATTGGCAGCAACCATGCCCGTCTTACCCTCGCGCACAACGCGAAATAAGTCGAGTGAGGCAAGCGCGTTGGGGTTGCGCATGCCTTGATAGCGTGGCTCGCAAAGTTCAACGGCCACAGCGTCGAACGGCTGTTCTTGCAGCAGATAGCGAACGGCATCGACGCTCGCGCGCGACACGTGCGCCGTGCCGAGCAACGTGTAGTGCACCCCGTCGCGCTGCACTTCGATCAGTGGCTGATTGGCGAGCGGATCGCTTGCTGGATCACTAGGCACGCCGTCGATCAATGCGTCGGCGGCTGAGTCGGGCGCTGCGGGGAGGTCTGAAGAGGGCAAAGACATTGTTCTGCAAGGTGGGAGCTTACGCGCCCACATTCAAGCGAGCGATTCGGCGCGCGATGGGCAATGATAGGGAGCGACGCGCGTATTTAGTCGCGATAACGACGCAGCAGATCGGCGTAGGCATCAATGCGACGATCGCGCAAAAATGGCCAAATTCGGCGTACCGCCTCGGACCGAGTTAGATCGACATCGGCGACCAGTAGAGCTGGATTATTGGATGTCGCTTCAGCCAACAGCTCGCCCTGCGGACCGGCAACGAAGCTCGATCCCCAAAACTCGATACCGCTCTCACCTGCAGGCGCTGGCTCAAAGCCGCAGCGATTGACGCTGAGCACCGGCAGTCCATTAGCCACCGCGTGCGCACGCTGGCTGATGTTCCAGGCGTCGCGCTGGCGGTTTTTTTCGGCGTCGTTATCCGCTGGATCCCAGCCAATGGCGGTCGGGTAGAGCAGCAGCTCAGCGCCGGCGAGCGCCATGAGGCGTGCCGCTTCGGGATACCACTGATCCCAACAAACGAGCACACCCAAGCGGCCAACCGACGTATCGACAGGCTCGAATCCGAGATCGCCCGGAGTGAAGTAAAACTTCTCCAAGAAACCCGGATCATCAGGAATATGCATTTTGCGATAGCGCCCGATTAGGCTTCCATTGCGCTCAAGCACGACCGCCGTGTTGTGAAACAGTCCGGCCGCTCTCCGCTCAAAAAGTGATCCGACGATCACGACACCATGGCGTTTTGCTAGCGCGCCCAGTCGCTGCGTGCTGGGCCCGGGAATCGTCTCTGCTCGATCGAATTCGTCAACGCTCTCGTGCTGACAAAAGTAGGCGCCGTTGTGTAGCTCTTGCAGCAAAACAAGCTGCGCACCCAGATCAGCCGCTTCAGCAACTCGCTGCTCAATAATGGCGAGATTGGCGTCAGCGCTGCCGTGATTGATTTCTTGAATCAGCGCGACGCGCAGTGAGCGAGGATCAGCCATGAGTAGACTCAGTCATGCAGTAGGCCGGCCGGCAGCTGCATGGTGATGCAGTGGAGACTGCCGTTCTGCCAGATTAAGGGCCGACACGGGATGGGGACAATTTCTCGGTCGGGAAACGCAGTAGCCAAGACTCTCTGAGCGACCACATCGGCGGGGTCGTCATAAGCAGGCATCAATACAGCGCCATTGACGATCAGAAAGTTCGCGTAAGACGCAGCCAAGCGTCGTCCATCGTCGATGATCGGTGCAGCCCAGGGTAGCTCGAGGCAGCGATAGGGTTGGCCGGCCACATCACGCAGCGCGGCAAGCTCGTTTGCCATTGCCTTGAGTTCGTCGAAATGCGGGTCAGATGCATCGTCGCAACCCTGAAAAACTAGCGTCCGACGGTCGGCAAAGCGGGCGAGGGTATCGATGTGCGCGTCGGTGTCGTCGCCCTCGAGGTAGCCAT
>JBBSIY010000162.1:0-7643 GCA_038257785.1 Lysobacterales bacterium | reverse complement strand
GAATTGAGGAATGGCGCTGCCGAGACTCGAATACATCGCAGGGCGAACGGTCTTCCGCGAAGGCGATACGCCGGACGTTGCCTATCTGGTCGAAGCGGGTGAGGTGACCGTCAGTGCGGTGCGAGAAGGGCAAGTGGTCACGCTCGCCACGCTGCGTGCTGGCGATTTGCTCGGCGAAATGGCGGTTATCGACGACGCGCCTAGAACCGCTACTGCGATAGCAAAAACTGATTGCGTCCTGATGCCCATCGACCGCGCAGCAATTGCCGAGCGGCTCGAGACGACCGATCCCATTATTCGTGGCTTGCTTGAGGGCCAGATCAAGCGATACCGTTCTGGCCTCGCGGCTATGCAGGGATTGCCGCCTCCGCCGTCGAAGCCCGCCAGCGCGCCCTACGGTATGCCGGGCGAGCGCTCAAGCATCGACAAGTTCCGCCTTGAGTCTGATCTTCGGCAGGCGCTTGCGACAGGGGAGCTCGATGTCAGCTTTCAACCACTCCTTGAGCTCGCCACCAATACCATTGCTGGCTATGAAGCGCTGGTGCGCTGGCCACATCCTGAGCGTGGCGCGATCTCGCCCATTGAGTTCATCACGCTCGCGGAAGAGACGTCGCTGATCAACCCGGTGGGCGAGTACGTGCTGAATCGCGCGATAGATGCGCTCAGTCGCCTCGCAGATGCCGATATCGAGCCGTTGCCATTTATTGCGATCAACGTTTCACCTAAGCAACTGATGGAGTCGGATTTGCTCAATCGCACGGTTGATAGAACGCGCGCGGCTGGCGTCCCGGTAAATCGGATCAAGCTTGAGATTACCGAAAGTCGAATGGTGGACTATCCGACCGTGCAGGCGCTGCTGGTGCGCTGCCATCGCGAGGGCATCCAAGTGTCACTGGATGATTTCGGTACCGGCTTTTCCAATCTCGGACATCTGCACGCCCTTGAGTTCGACACAGTAAAGGTCGATCAAGCGTTCGCTCGGCACATGATGTCTTCGCGTCGCGCGATGGCGTTAGCTCGCTCCATCGTCAACATGATTCACGCGCTGGATGCAGATGTCGTCGTTGAGGGCGTTGAAACAGAGGCACAGCTTGAGGTCTTGCGCGATATGGGCTGCCGCTACGCGCAGGGCTATTTGATCGGCCGCCCCCAACCCTTGGGGGATGTGCTTGCCGCTTGGGCGCGCTAGCGTAACGATCGCTGGCGGACTGTTTTAGCTGGTCAATGTTGCGTGCAGAGCCAATTGCTCGGAACCTCTGAGCAATTCCGCGGTCCGTAGCGCGCCTGCCTTGTGGTTAATCGAATGGACCGAAATCGAATGGACGGTCACACCGTGCCCCTCACTGACGACACCGCCTCGTTACATAGCGCTTTTATCGACTTGCGCGACGCCCTTGCGTCTGCCGTTGTGGGTCAGCCTGTGTTGGTCGAACGCCTGCTGATCGCCCTGCTGGCCGATGGCCACCTTCTCGTCGAAGGCGCACCGGGTCTTGCCAAGACTACGGCAATCAAAGAGCTCGCCGCACGTATCGAAGGTGACTTCCATCGCGTGCAGTTCACCCCTGACCTTTTGCCGGCCGATCTCACCGGAACCGAGATCTACCGGCCTGAGCACGGCAAGTTTGAGTTCCAGCCAGGGCCCCTGTTCCACAACCTGCTGCTCGCCGACGAAATCAATCGCGCGCCGGCGAAAGTGCAGTCCGCGTTGCTTGAAGCAATGGGCGAGAGGCAGATTTCTGTTGGTCGCATGACCTATCCGCTGCCGCCGATGTTCTTGGTGATGGCGACGCAAAATCCGATCGAGCAGGAAGGCACGTATCCCCTGCCAGAAGCGCAGTTAGATCGTTTTTTAATGCATGTGCAGATCGGGTATCCGGAGGCCGCTGCCGAAGTCGAGATTCTGCGTCTGGCGCGCGAACGCGCCAAGCGCGAAGCGACGGGAGGCACATCGAAGACCCAAGTGACGATCACTCAGCAGCAGATTTTCGCAGCGCGGTCGGCAGTGCTCGACCTGCACTTCGCGCCCGCCTTAGAGCGCTACATGATCGAGCTGATTCTGGCGACGCGCGGCGTGTCCGAATACGGCGCAGAGACTGCGGCGCGCATCGCGTACGGAGCGAGTCCGCGCGGCTCGATAGCACTCGAGCGCTGCGCGCGCGCGAAAGCGTGGCTGGCGGGTCGCGACTATGTCGCCCCGCAAGATATCCATGACGTGGCGGCGGACGTTTTGCGCCACCGCGTGCTGATGTCGTTCGAGGCAGAGTCTGAGGGAATCGACAGCGCCAGCGTTATTAGGGACCTGTTGGCGTGCGTCCCACTGCCCTGAGTGCAAACGCGATGATGCAGTCCTCAGTCGCGCGCGCTTGGTCGGGCGTAGAGTCTGATCTTGCGGAGCTGTTGGCCCTGCGCCTGCGCGCCGGCGAGTTGCGTGCCAGCGTGAAGAGACGCAGCGCTGACCACAACGCTGGCGCGCGGCACTCGCCGTTTCGCGGTCGCGGCATGGACTACGCAGAATCGCGCCTGTATGCCTCTGGCGATGACGTCCGCCATATTGATTGGCGCGTCACCGCACGTACTGGAAAAACGCACACCAAGCTGTACCAGGCTGAGCGCGAGCGAATTACCGCCGTGGTGGTTGATACCTCGCCAGCGATGGCGTTCGGTACGCGTGCGTGTTTCAAGCGCGTGCAGGCGGCGCGACTAGCCGCGCTGATGACGTGGTATGCCGAAGCGGACGGGGATCGCCTGTGCGCGGCGGCATGCGGTCCGGGTTCGGCCTTGGTGCCACCGGCCGGCGCGCGGCGCGGCGTGCTGCGCGTGCTGACGGCGCTAGCGCAATGGACTGGGCCGCAGCCGTTGGGTGGCGGACAGAGTCTGTCAGCGACGCTCGATCGGCTAGGCCGTGTATTGCGACCGGGCAGCCACGTGCTGCTGCTGGTCGATCATCGCAGCGTTGATCCCGCTGCGCTGCGCTCGCTGACCCATCTGCGCGCGCACCACGATTTGATCGCAGCGGTGTTGGTTGATCCCATCGAGCGCCGACCGCCACCGCCTGCACGCTACCCGATTCTTGCGGGAGGGTTGCGGAGCGTGCTGGGTTTGGAATCAGCCGCTGCGCGCCAGTCGTGGCAAAGCCACTTCGTCGAAGCCTTGCAGGAAACACACGAAGGCTTACGCCGTGCGGGGGCGCGAGCTCGCACCGTTTCCACCGATGATGATCCCGTCGATGCGCTGCGCCTGCTGCTACGCGGTGTTGCTCAGCGCGCGCCGGTGTGATGATGGCGATCGGGAGCGCCAATCAGTCGCTCGACCTTCGCGACATCCATCTGCCGGCCGAACCGAGCGCGTGGCCGCCTGCTCCAGGGTGGTGGCTGCTTTTCTTGCTCGCGATGCTGATTGTTTGGTGGCTGACGAGCGTTCTGCGCAAGAAGCTCCAGCGTCGTCGGCGCATTCAGCGCGTGCTAGTGGAACTCGATGTCATCGAGCAGGTGCTACCGCTGCAGCAACAGCCGATGGCGCTGCTTGCGGCCTATTCAGGACTTGCCCGGCGCGCTTGCCGGGCGTTTGCGCCATCCGCCTTGGCGCTTAGCGGGGAGGACTGGCTGCGCTTCCTCGATGGTGACGACGCAACCCAGCCTTTCTCGATGGGACCGGGACGATTGCTGTTGCACGGACAATATAGGGCGACGGTCGAAGTAACCGACGTAGAGCCGCTGTCCGAGCTTTTGCGCCGACGATTGCGGGTGATGGCGGAGCAGGCCGATGCTTGAGTGGGCCTGGCCATATGCGGTGATGCTGCTGCCATTGCCGCTGCTGGTGCGCTGGCTGCTGCCCCCAGCTGCGCAGCAGTCTGGTGTCGCCTTACGTCTGCCGTTTGCCGACGAAGCGCTGGAGCTGGCGGGCGCGGCGTCGAGCCGCTTTGCGCGGCTTCCGCTGCTAGCCCTGCTGGCTTGGCTGCTGCTTTGCGTCGCCGTCGCGCGTCCGCAATGGGTGGGCGAAGTAGAAGACCTACCGCGCAGCGGGCGCGATCTTCTTCTGGCTGTGGACGTGTCCGGCAGCATGGCGGCAGAGGACATGCGCATCGGCGGCCGCGCGGTAGATCGTTTGACCGCTGTCCAGGTCGTGGCTGGCGATTTTTTGAGCCGTCGAAATGGCGACCGGGTTGGCCTGCTCTTGTTTGGTCAGCACGCCTATCTAATGACGCCGCTGACCTTTGACCTAAACCACGTTCGCTATCAGCTAGAGACCAGCAGCATCGGCTTGGCGGGTAGAGAAACCGCGATGGGCGACGCCATCGGCCTAGCGGTGAAACGCCTGCGTGAAACCGATTCGCCTCAGCGCGTATTGATTTTGCTCACCGACGGCGTCAACACCGCCGGCGCGCTTGATCCGCTCAAAGCGAGCGAATTGGCTGTCTCCGAGAAAGTACGCATCTACACCGTTGGCGTAGGTGGCGATGCGGGTCGCGGCGGCATGTTGGGGATGATGCTGGCACAGCCGGAAGAGATCGATGAGGCGACGCTTCAGAAGGTCGCAGAGCGAACCGGCGGACGCTATTTTCGCGCACGCAATACCTCGGAGCTGGCCGGCATCTATGCCGACATCGAGCGGCTAGAACCGTCCATCCAGGCGGGTGAGCGTTTGCGTCCGCGTAGCGAATGGTTTCCATGGCCACTAGCCGCCGCACTGCTGGTGGCGGGTCTGGGATTCTTGTGGCGCGTGTGGCTGGCCAATCGGTCAATGGGGCGCGAGCAATGAGCGACCTCGCCGCGCACCTGCAGCACTTTCACTTTCTGCGCCCGCAGTGGCTGTTGGCTTTGTTCGTCATTCCGCTAGTGGCGCTGCTGTGGCGACGTCTGCAGTCGGCGCGCGATCCTTGGCGCAACGTGGTCGATGGGCATCTGCTTGCCGCGCTGCGCGAGGCGGGCCCAGTCCGTCGCAGTCGCAGTCCACTGGTCTTGATATTGATGACTCTTGCCCTTTCGGTGTTGGCGCTGGCCGGTCCCGCATGGCAGCAGCTGCAGCAGCCGCTGCTGCGCGCTGAGTCTGCGCTGATCATTGCTCTGGATTTGTCGGATCGAATGCGTGCCGCCGATGTCCCGCCGAGCCGGCTTGCGCGCGCGCGGTTCAAGATTGCCGACCTCCTAAAGCAACGTCGCGATGGTCAGGTCGCGCTAATTGCGTTCGCCGGCGATGCATTCACCGTCGCGCCGCTTACCGATGACAACAACACCTTGCTGTCCTTGGTCACCTCGCTTGATCACGACACGCTTCCCGATGGCGGCCAGCGCGCTGACCGCGCCATCAGCGAGGCCAGCGAGCTGCTCGCGAATGCTGGCTTTGCGCAGGGTGACTTGCTCCTGATCACCGACCGCGCCGACGCGCGTGATCTCGCCGCGGCCAAAGCCGCCAGCGAAGCTGGGCTGCGTATTTCGGTGCTCGGCGTAGGGACTCCAGCGGGCGCGCCAATTGCGCTGCCGGGCGGTGGATTCGTTCGCGATGCTGGCGGCCAGATGCTGCTGCCACGGCGCGAAGACGACAGCCTGCAAGGCTTGGCAAGCGCGGGCGACGGACGCTATCAGCCGATGTCAGTGGATGCTAGCGACCTAACTGGGCTCGATTTGCTAGGCCCTAGTTCTGCGAGCGTCGTCCTGCAAAAAGACGATGCGACTAGCCAGCAGTTTCGTGACGAAGGTGCGTGGCTGCTGCTTGTTTTGCTGCCGCTGGCGGCGCTGCTGTTTCGTCGTGGCTGGCTGGCGTGTGCGCCGCTGCTGCTTCCTGTGCTGATGCTCACCGCTCCCGCGCCGGCTGCTGCGTTTGATTTCGCCAGCCTGTGGCAGCGTGACGATCAGCGCGCATGGCAAGCGCTGCAGGACGAGGATCCGTCAAAGGCGCGCGAGCTTGCGGCCGACCCGGCCCTGCGCGGAAGTGCGGCGTATCGCGCGGAGGACTTTGCCGCCGCCGCAGAGGATTTTGCGCAAGGCGATAGCGCCGACGCGCACTACAACCGCGGCAACGCTCTGGCGCGCGCGGGTCAGCTAAAGGAGGCTATCGCGGCCTACGACGACGCCTTAACGCGCGAGCCGGAGATGCAGGACGCGCTAGCCAATCGTGAGGTGGTACAGAAGGCGCTCGAACAGCAGCAGAAGCAGGAGTCAGAACAGCAGAAGGGCGACGAACAGCAGCAGTCTGACAAGTCGGAACCATCGGATCAGCCGGGCGACAATGGCGAGCAGTCGGATAGCGATCAGGATGGCGAACAGGCGTCAGATAGCGAGGGCGATGCGCAAGATTCATCCGATGACGCGGGCGAGAAAAACGGCAAGCCGCCGACGAATGGTGAAGAGTCGGAGGGCGACGCAAGCGATCAGGCGCCATCGCCGACAGACGCAGAGCAAAGCGAACAGCAGGCGCAGCAGTTTGCCGACGAAATGGCCAAAGCGCTGGAGGAGCAGAAAGACGAGCAGCGGCCCGCTGAGCGAGAAGCGCAGCAGGCATTGCAGCAAGCCGAAGAGCAAGAGACACCAGTGGCGGGGCTTACGCCAGAAGAGCTGCAGGCCAAAGAGCAACAGCAGGCCATGGAGCAGCTATTGCGTCGCGTTCCCGACGACCCGGGCGGCCTGCTGCGACGCAAGTTTGCTATCGAGGCGCGTCGCCGCCAGCTTGAAGGACGAGATAACGACTAATGACACGCCTGATTTGTACGCTCATTTGGCTGCTGCTCGCCACGCTGATTTCAAGCGGACACGCTAGCGCCGCCGCGCGGGCGTTTCTCGATCGCACCAGCATCGCCTTTGGCGAGACAGTGACGCTGAATATCGAGATCGACAGCATGAACGGCGCGCAGCCCGATCTAACTGCGCTGACGAGTAACTTTCGCCTCCTCGGCACATCAAATAGCTCGCAACTTCAGCTGATCAATGGTCGGCAGTCGGCTAGCCAGCTGTGGGCGGTGGCGTTGGAGCCGCTCAGCACCGGTGTAATCGGCATTCCCGCGCTGCAAGTCGGCAACGACGCTACTGAGCCTTTGACGCTCACCGTGTTGCCCGCGCCCCAAGGGGCGACCGGTAACGCCGGTGATGACGTGTTTTTGGAAGTAGATGCCTCGCCGCTAAACCCGTATGTGCAACAGCAAGTGCGCTATGTGGTGCGACTCTATTACGCGGTGAATCTTGCCGAAGGCCAGCTCGAAGAGCCGCAGGTGGAGGGCGCCAGAATGCAGCGGCTGGGTGGCGATACGCGCTATCAAAAGATGGTTGCAGATCGTCGTTACGAAGTGGTCGAACGCCGCTACGCACTGGTGCCTGAGCGCAGCGGAACCGTCGAAGTAAGCGCGCCGCGTTTTCGCGGTGCAGCCATTGATGCCACGCGCGGTGGATTCTTCAACGGCGGCCGACGGCTGCAGGCCGATGGCGATGCGCAGACATTGACTGTCAGACCACAGCCGGCGAGCGCCGCGGAGCCGTGGCTGCCGGCGCTCGATCTGACGCTTAGCGACGAGTCGGGCGCGCTGGATGGCGAGCTGCGCGTCGGCGAGCCGCTCACCTTAAGTCTGCGACTGACCGCGCGTGGCCTAGCCGCGGACCAGCTGCCCGAGCTTAGCTTGCCTGCCATCGACGGCGCGCAAATCTACCCCGATCTCG
>JBBSIY010000161.1:0-7643 GCA_038257785.1 Lysobacterales bacterium | reverse complement strand
CGGGCCGCAGTGAGCTGGACTGGACCGAATGAGCTGAAGGCGCAGCTAGAGCGATGCTGGCAGCGCGGGGATTTGTTGCGCGAGACGGTGACTGCTCAATCGCTGTTTCCGCTGCGGCTGACGCTCAAGTGTCCCCGCTCGACCGACATCACCGAGCGCTTTGATGCGGTGCGCGCATGGGCGGCTGAGCTGGCGGCCATCGACTTTGTCAAACTTGAGTGGCGAGCGATTCGACACCGCGTTCAAGGCGCGCAAAATCTGCCGGCAAGCGCATGGCTGAACACAGCCGAAGACGCACTAATCTGGCTGGACAAGCGTCGTGAAAAAGAGCGCTTTGCATCACTGGTAGCTATAACACGTGAGGCCGATCCCGCTCTGCTGCCATGGCTGGAAAGGTGCCCGCTGCAAGCCTTGGAATTGGCTGAAGAGTGGACACGGTTGTTGGCGGTGGTGGCGTGGCTTAGCCAGCATCAGCGACCGGGGATTTATTTGCGCCAAGTTGACCTGCCCGGCGTGCACACCAAATTCATTGAATCGCATCGCGGCGTGCTTGCCGAGCTGCTTGACCTTGCACTGCCTGCCGAAGCGATTGCCAGCTCGAAACTAGGCGTCGGTCAGTTTGCAGGCCGCTACGGCTTTTTGGAAAAGCCGACACGCATCCGCTTTCGCGTGCTCGACACAGCGATCAATTTGATGAACGGAACAGCATGTCCGGATATCACCCTAGATGCCGAAAGCTTCAGTCGCCTTCGGCTTTCCGCGCCACGGGTGTTTATCACCGAAAACGAAACCAACTTTTTGGCCTTTCCGCGAGTCCAGCGGGCCATCGTCATCTTTGGTGCCGGCTATGGCTGGGATGCCTTAGCGCGCGCCACGTGGTTGAACGCGTGCGCGCTCTACTACTGGGGCGATATCGACACTCACGGCTTTGCGATCCTCAATCAGCTGCGCGGCCAGTTTGGGCACGTCGCCTCCTTCCTAATGGATCGAGAAACGCTACACGCGCACGCGGCCATGTGGGGTGTGGAAGACCAGCCGTCACTAGCGGATCTGCCGCGACTGACCGCTGACGAGCAGGCGCTATTCGACGAGTTGCGCGACAACCGCATCCGCAATGGGCTGCGCCTAGAGCAAGAGCAGATTGGATTCGACTGGGTTAGACGCCGACTTCAGACGCTGATGGGTGATGCTGAACTGGTGGAAGACCAAGCAAATCGATAGAAGCGATTCAGCAACCAACGATTGGCTCGCGCCTCACCGCCGCGGCAGCAGCGCAGCCGGGTCAACCGGTTTGCCGTTCTTGCGAATCTCAAAGTGCAGCATGTCGCGGCTGGCGCCGCTGCGGCCCATTTCGGCTATCTGCTCGCCGCCTTTTACGGCTTGGCCTTCGGCGACGAGGCGCTTGCGGTTGTGGCCGTAGGCGGACAGCCACGCGTCGGAGTGTTTGATGATGACTAGCTCGCCGTAGCCAATCAGACCGGCACCGGAGTACACAACGACGCCATCACCGGCCGCTAGCACCGGCTGACCGTTGCTGCCAGCAATGCCGATGCCTTGCCGCGTGGGGTCGCCGGCGAGAAATGTCGAGACCGTTTGCCCGCTCGCCGGCCAGCGCCAGCGGACCGGTCCGGTGGGAATGGCGGCGACAGTGGCGGGCGGCGGCGGTGTTGCGTTTACAACGGGCGCGGGTACAGTTGCGGCAGTGATGACAGGCGTTTGAGCAGGCGTCTCACTCACCGACGCCGATACAGGCGGCGCGGCGCTCACCTGCGGCACCGTGTTGACCGGCGGGCGCGACGCGGGTTCGGTGGCTGGCGCTAGGCTTGCCGTGGAGGCAATCAGGCCCGCACCAGTACTGCGCGGCGTAGCACCGGCTGGCTTGCGAACTTGGCGGTTGGCTGAAGCAACCGGTTGATCGCCTAGCTGTAGGGTTTGTCCGGGGTAGATGGTGTAGGGCGGGTCTATTCGGTTGCGCCTAGCAAGGTCGCGGTAGTCAATTCCGTGTCGAAACGCGATGCCGTACAGCGTGTCGCCGCGTCCTACCACGTAGTCACCCGAACGGGACGCAGACGGTGATCTGGTCGGCTCGCCAGACGATGTGCGCGGCACGCCGAGCTCATCCACCGGCTCCACGCGCACGCTGCGCGACGGCGCGCAGCCTATACCGAGCGCAACTATACAAACCATGGCCGATCGGATGGCGAATGTGTGCAGCGCAAGGGGTGTGCCCGCGTGCTTCATCGCAGCCACTCCAGCCACACTACAACGGCTGCAAGGACAACAATCACCGCCCAGCTAAGCCATTCGATATAGCGTCGCAGCATGCCGGACATCCGCTCACCGCCCAGACGAATAAGGCCGGCGACCAGAAAGAAGCGCCCGCCACGCCCAACCAACGAGCCCAGCGTGAAGGGCAGCAGCCCGATGCCTGTAGCGCCAGCGGCGATAGTGAAAACCTTGTAGGGAATAGGCGTAAAGCCTGCGACAAACACGATCCAGAAGCCATAGCGCTGAAACAGCCCTTCGATCTGCTGGAACGTGGCGAGCTTGCCGGCGCGCTCAATCCACGGCATCACGGCCTCCAAGGCATACGCGCCGAGCATGTAGCCCAGCAGCCCCCCGAGCACCGATGCCACGGTGCAGAGCATGGCGTAGCGGAACCACGCCGTCGGCCGTGCCAACGTCATCGGCGCCAGCATCACATCCGGCGGTATTGGAAAAATTACCGACTCGGCAGCGCTGAGACCCGTCAAATATAGCGGCGCGTGGCGGTGCGCCGCCCACACCAGACAGCGGTCATACAAAGGCCCGAAAAGTTTCATTGGTGGCCTCTCTCCAGCCGCGGACGCATCACAGCGTTCCGCCCAGCAGCGGCACGAACACCACCGCACCGAGCGTGTCTTGAACCAGTCCTTCTGGCGTGCGTCGTAGGCGCAGCAGCTGTTGGTCCATGCCGCCGCCAATGGGCGCGATCAGCGTCCCGCCCATGGCCAGCTGATCGATCAACGACGGCTCCAAGGTTTCTGTTGCGGCTGTGACAATGATTGCGTCGAACGGTGCGTTGTCCGGCCAGCCCATGCGGCCGTCATCGAAGCGGCAGCGCACGTTATTGATGCCCAGCTTGCGAAAGCGCCTGCGCGCGGCGCGCAGCAGCTCGTCAATGCGCTCGACGGTGTAGACCGTATCGACCAGCGCCGCCAATACGGCTGCCTGATAGCCAGAACCCGTACCGAGCTCCAAGACACGCTGCGGCATACCGTGCTCAAGCAGCGCTTCGGTCATCCGCGCAACCACCCACGGCTGCGAGATGGTTTGGCCGCGACCGATCGGCAGCGCGCCGTCTTCGTAGGCACGACTGCCTAGCGCTTCGTCGATAAACAGGTGGCGCGGCGTGGTGCGGATCGCTTCCAGCACGCGCGCATCGCGTATTGGCTCGCGCGGCGTGCCGTTGATCGCGCGCGCTTCGCGCAGGCTGGCGACCAAGCGATCGCGCGCGCGCTGCGACGTCATACCCAGACCACGCGCCTCTTGGCCAAGCTGCGCCAGTGGCGTCATGCGCGCTCTGCCAATGAAGCACTTAACCCTTCTACCCAGCCCGATACCTTTTCCAACGCCTGGTAGCGCGTCAGGTCAACGTGGATCGGCGTGATCGAAATAAAACCCATGCGCACGGCGTGAAAATCCGTACCTGGACCTGCATCCTGTTCCGCGCCAGCGGGGCCGATCCAATACACCGTGCGACCGCGCGGGTCCTGCTGCGGCACGCAGGGTTCAGATCGATGACGATTGCCAAGCCGCGTGACCTCGAACCCTCGAATCTCCGCCCATGGCAGATCCGGCACGTTGACATTGAGAATGGTGTTTGCGGGCAATGGATCGACCAGCAGACGGGCGATAATTTCGACCGCCGCACGCGCCGCAGTCTCGAAATTCTGCCCCGCATGATCACCGGTCGATAGCGACATGGCGACCGCGGGCAAACCGAGAAACCGCCCCTCCATCGCGGCCGCGACGGTGCCGGAATAGATCACGTCATCGCCCATATTGGCAAAGTTGTTGATGCCAGACACGACGATGTCGGGCTCGATATCCAGCAGGCCAGTAAGCGCCAGATGCACACAGTCGGTCGGCGTACCGGCCACGCTCCACACGTCATCGCCCACCGATTTGATGCGGATCGGCTGGTCGAGTGTGAGCGAGTTGCTCGCGCCCGAGCGATCGCGGTCCGGTGCCGCCACCGTCACCTCATGCCCGGCGTCACGCAGACCCGCGGCGAGTATGCGAATGCCCGGTGCGTCCACGCCGTCATCGTTGCTGACCAAAACTCGCATGCGATCAAAATCTTTCCCGGCGCGCTAGGCGCAATTCGCTATTTTGCCATGAGCGGGCGTGGCGACTGGCCCATTGCCCGTTTCTATTCACGACAAACCCGCACTGCGGTGCTTACACTGGCTAAATGCGCCGTCGCCAAACCATCGTTAGTGCGGAAGACGCCACACTTTTTCGCGAAGCCATCGGCCCCGTGAAGGCCTTCAAGGCCGCGCCGACACCGCCGTCTGCGCCAAAACCCAAGCCGCGCGCTAGGCAGCGCGAGCGCGACGAGATCAACGCACTGCACGAATCTCAAAGCACGCCTTTTGCGTCGCTGGTCGAGAACGTAGGCGACAGCTTGGCGTATCGACGCGACGGCGTTAACCAGCGCACGTGGCGACAGCTACGCCGCGGCCAGTTCTCGGTGCAGGATGAGATCGATCTGCATCACCTGACGGCGCTGAGTGCCGAGAACGTACTGCGCGAATTCTTGATCGAATGCCGCTTAAGCAGCCACCTATGCGTGCGGATTATTCACGGCAAAGGTCTGCATTCGAAATCCGGTACGCCGGTCATCAAAACCATGGTGGAAGGCGCACTCCGCAGACGCAGCGACGTGCTGGCTTACGCGTCGGCACCGCCCGCAATGGGCGGCACCGGTGCGCTGCTGGTGCTGCTTAGCCGTCGCGGTTTGAACGAGCAGGCGGCGCCCGCGTCACCTTGATCTGTGGCGGGTTTACCCATTCGATCGCAACGCCGCGGCGAGCTGCAATGGCTTCAACGCGCGCGATATATGCCTCGTTGCGTTCGTACACATAGGCCGTCTGGGCGGGCGGCACGTTCGACGAACGGACGCTGTTGGAGGTGCTGGCACATCCGCTAGCGGCTACCAACGGTAAGGCGATAAGCACGGCAAAAAAAGTACGCATGGTGGACTCCCGACTCAGTAAAGGTGGGCGACGCCCGCGTCAACACGCACTCGAGAAAGACGTCACGTCGAGATTACGCCTGTGATCGACGAGCGGCGCGCCGTTGGTCGGACCGGCGGCACGTTTCAACCCCGCGCAGCGTCGGCCCAGCGCAACCGCTCGCCGGGCCCCCACTGCTCACAGCGAAAACGCAGCGTCCTCAACCTCGCCTAGGGCGAACAACAGCGCCGTTGCATACGAACCAGCCGGCAAAAAGAAGTTCAGTCGCAGGGTCCGCTCGTCCTGCCAGACGTGCGCTAACTCGCGAACACAACAGCGCAGCGCTCGTCGCTCTTGCTTCAATCCCGCAGCCGACAGCCCTTCCTGAATTGCTGCGAACGGTGCCAATGCATCCACTTCCAATGCGTGAACACGATCACCGCTGCGCAGATTGCCAGCGCCCCACATCGGGCCTGTGGGGTGAATATCACCGCTCTGGGCGCGCGCAATCAGCGCCTCGTCAATGGGCTGTGGCCCAAACACGCTGTGGCTGCCGTCCAGCATCCACACTTCGCCATCAATGCCGCCCAGCCAGTTGTCATCTGCAACGCGCCGCGCCAGCAGGGCATTGAATAGAGCCGAGCGGGCGGCAGATAGCAAAATCCCGCGCTGCTCACGTTTGACCCGGTGGCCGGCAAACATGCGCTGCGCTGCCGCGAGATTACCGCCGTCGCGGCCGAATCGCTGCTCGCCAAAGTAATTGGCAAAGCCGTGCAGCGCGACCTCAGCGATTCGGTCATTGATCGCGGCTTGGTTGCCTTCTACCTCGCGCAAAACAAGCGCGAATTGATTGCCCTCCAGCGCGCCTCGCGGCAGCTTGCGGCTATGCCGCTTGGCGTCGATTACCGCGAACTCAGCATGCTCAGGAAGCTGCTCCGGCGCCTCGCGTCCAGGCAGATGCAGCGAGAACGTCTGCGTGGTGACAGCATGCCGATCTTTCATGCCAGCGAAGCCCACGCCTCGCTCGTCAATGCTCGCCCAGCGAGCAAGCTCACGCGCCACGAACGCCGTGTTGGCGCCGCGCTTGCGAACCTGTACGAACAGATGCTCGCCGCTACCGTCGGGCGCAAATCCAAGGCGCTCCTCGACCACGAAATCTTCTGGCGTACTGCGCATGCGAGCGCGCAGCACGGACGGCCCGAATGGTCGCGCGATACTGACGTCCATCAGCGCGATTCGCGACGATTCAACAGCACAACGGCTTGTGCTGCGATGCCTTCACCACGCCCTTCGAAGCCAAGCTTTTCCGTGGTCGTGGCTTTGACGCTTACAGCGTCCATATCGATGCGCAGGTCCTCGGCCAAAACCTGTCGCATAGAATCAATGTGCGGCAGCAGGCGCGGACGTTCGCAAATGACCACGCTGTCCACATTGGCCACCCGCCAGTCGCGCCCGACCAGCATCGCCTGCACCGCGCGCAGCAGCATGCGGCTATCCGCATTGCGCCACTGCGGGTCGTCGGGAGGGAAGTGCTTACCAATATCGCCGAGTGCCAATGCACCCAACAGGGCATCGCACAGCGCGTGAATCAGCACGTCGCCATCCGAGTGCGCGACCAGCCCCGCGTCGTGCGCGATACGCACCCCGCCGAGCATCACATGATCGCCGGGACCGAATGCGTGTACGTCGTAGCCGATGCCAATTCTCATAGATGCTTTACCTTTTGTGCCTTGTGCTGTGCCGAGCTAAGAACGTTAGTGTGTTTTTGATGCTATCGCCCCCCCCTATGTGGCGGCGGCGGTGAGGTGGATAGCGCGCATGGATGCGCGCTGGTTTGTTGTCAGCACACGGACGTGCTGTCCACAAACCCCGCCTCACCGTCGCGCACCCGTAGCGAAGCGAAGGGCGCCACATCGGGGTCGCCTTTCTTTTGGTCACTTTTCTTTGGCGAGGCCAGTACTGTCCGGTTAATCGTCGAACAAAATCAATTGCTTGGCGAGGTCTATCGCGTTTTGTTGCGAACTTTTGGCCTGGAAGGCGCATTCCAGCTCGGTTTGCTCGAATAGCGTGACGCTCAAAATCTGTAGGATTTCGTACAGGCTGGCCTTGCAGGCAAGACGTTTGCGGATGATCGCAATCAGCACGTACACGCTCACGGCGATCCACACTTGAGTCTTCACAGCGTTTGGCGTGGTGCCGTAAAACGCCTTGATGCGTAGATGCTGTTTGATCCACTTGAAGAAGATCTCGATTTGCCAGCGGTTTCGGTACAGCGCGCTGATTGACTCGGCATCGAGTCCGAAATGGTTGGTTAAGAGGACGATGCTGGAGCCGGTGGCAGGGTCGCGCACACGCACTCGGCGAAGCGGAATCGGATATTTGTTGCGTGCTACTTCGCGGGTCAGGATGACGACCTGATCGCAT
>JBBSIY010000160.1:0-7704 GCA_038257785.1 Lysobacterales bacterium | reverse complement strand
TGCAGCGAAGCCGCCGTCAAGGTTCCGCCGATCACTGACGCGGCGATCACATCGCTTGGATAGTGCAGGCCGAGCACCACGCGAGAGATCCCAACCAACAGCGTGAAAGGCAGCAATAGCCACGCGAGCGTCGGGTAGTAGGCAAGGGCTACGCCCGTAAACGCGACGGCGTGCAGCGTGTGGCCAGACGGAAAACTGTATTGATCGAGCGGACGCGCGAGGCAATGAATGCGGCGGTCTTCGGCGAACGGGCGAGGGCGGCGCGTGTAGCGTTTCAGCGAGGTGTAAAGAACCAGTGCCGCGAGCCCAGTCGCCGCCATATGCGTCGATGCGGCAAGGCCATTCCAGCCGTCTGCGACAACCACAAAACCCATCAACGCGTACCAGAAGGCACCGTCGCCAAGCCGGCTGACTAGCGCAAAAATCGGACGTACGTGCTCGCGCCTGCCCCATCGGTTGCAGGCGAGGCAAATGGCGGCGTCGCGTTGATAAAGGCGGCTGATGTTCATGCGGCGCGCTCCTTGCTGGTAAGACAGGACAGCAGTTCGGCGAAGTGTTCGCTGACCTGGCGCGGGTGCAGCGGCAGCATCGCGAGACGCGCTGCATTGCCCATTCGCGTGCGTGTCAGGTTATCGCTGGCGAGTGCAACAGCCGCTTCTATGTAGGCAGCTTCGTCGTCGCGTGCTAAGGCGCGTCCGTGCTCTCCGTCGCGTAGATATTCGCGAGCTGCACCGTAGTCATAAGCGACTGTGGCAACGCCGCTGGCCATCGCCTCTAGAGTGACGTTGCCAAAGGTTTCTGAAAGGCTGGGGAATAGAAACAGGTCGCCGCTGGCGAAGTGCTCACTCAGCTCGTCTCCGCGCTTAAGTCCAGTAAAGATGAAGTCGGGATTAGCCACCGCGAGACTCGCGCGCGTCGGCCCGTCGCCAACGATCACAAACCGAGCGTCTGCGCGGTGCTTCTGAATGGCCCTAAATGCACGCACGGCAAGATCGAGGTTCTTCTCCGGAGCCAAACGACCCACATGTATCACCGCGAGCTCGTGTTCGCCGATTCCCCACGATTGGCGCAAGGAGTCGCTTCTGCGCGCGGAGTCAAACAGTGCCGTATCGACAGCGCGGCCCAGGCGTTGCACGCGCTTAAACCCGCGCGCGCTTAGAAAATCGGCAAGCTCCTGCGTTGGCACGAGCGTTGCGGCTGCGGCATTGTGAAATCGACGCATCCACGCGAAGGCGACCGGCGTAAGCATGCTAACGCCATAGCGCGCCATGTACTCATCGAATCGTGTGTGAAATCCGGTCGCAGCAGGGATGCCTAGCCTTTGAGCTGCGCGCACCGCCGACCACCCAAGCGGCCCTTCAGTAGCGACATAAATCGCGTCTGGCCGGTCGGTTCGCCAACGTTCGGCGAGCTGCCGCCCGGCGGGAAAACCAATCCGCAGCCCGGGATAGCGCGGTAGCGCAGCGCTTCGAATTAGCAGCGACTCATCTTCTGGCGCAGGCGGGTGAGCAGGCTGGTCGGGTCGAATTAGACTGACTCGATGCCCCAGTTCACGCATTCCCAACACCAAGCTCTGCACCGTCAGCGCAACGCCGTTAATCTCGGGTGGCCAAGTCTCGGTAACAATCGCTGCGTGCATGGGCCTTGGTCTTCGCAGGTTTTGCGAAGTCTGGGCAGCGAGGATTTAGGCGTGATGACTGATCAGTGACGTTGCGATGACAAGCGTCGGTTCCCGCTCGTCAATGCAGTGCCTCGATGGCTCGTGGGGCTAACTTTTTTTCAATGCTGGAAAGCGGCTGAAATCACGCTCGGCTTGAACACCCTGTCAGCGCTCACGCACATGAACCCGACCATCGCTGTCTACGTAGTCTGAGAAGTCGGGTTTGGTGGACATGGTCAAGCTCAGGCGGTTGCTTGTGATGAGTTCTATTATCGACATTGCGACAGGCGGTGGCTCAGACTCGGCATTCTCGCGGTAGTACCAGACAGTGCCGCCGGTGGCTTTTAGTTGTTTTAGCTCAATTGCGATTGCTGCAAAGTCAGCAGGATTGCCGTTGAGAAGAACTTTTCCGGAGGCGAGAACGCTCACTCTCACTGCGTTGTCAGGGGCGGCGGTAAGCAGCTGGCCGCTGGCAGTTGACATCGCAAGTGCTGCTCCTACAAATGCTGGCCAAAGATATCGTTTCACGTGAGCCTCAACGTCTGAGTTATGCCGACTCGCGAAGCGAATTCGGCGTGGATAAGTTGTTAGGCCGCAAGCCCACGACAGTCATGGTAATGGCCCGATACGTGAAAGTAGAGACCGTTTTTTGCGTATGGCGCTAGCAATTGCGTCAACGCCCAAGAGGCCGACAATAACAGCAGCGAGGACGGGCCCGGCGGTGCGATCCGAGACGACGAGAATTGCAAGGGCAGCCGCTACGAACAGCAAGCCCAAGGCTGCAGTGACGAGCCTATAGGTCTTCGAGCCACTTGGGCCGTTCGCCATGGGGTCTAACACGGGTTGTGGCGCTCGGTTTCCGGGGAGATGGCGTCGCGAATTTTGCTCCAGTCGCTGTCTTGAAACTCCTCCGTCATTCCGCCTAGGCCATCGACCGGAAACTGAAACTCCGGTGCCGGCTCGGTAGTGCGCGCCTGCACGGCCAGTCGACAACGCCCGTCTACCGGCGCGCGCATGGTTTTCCCGTCACGCCGCGGAGCCTCCCGACTGCGGTCGAACACTTGGTCAGCAATGTCGATCGTGGTGTCCATACGGATCCCCCGTAGATTAGCTTCGGCTTGCGACGACCTCACAAATGACGACTTCGTTGAGTTTCTTTCACAACTATCGAGGGAGGCATCTACTACGCCGTCCTTACCCTTCCCGGCAGCCGCAGACGAAGATCCCGAACTTTCGACGTTGGATAGGGATTTTGAGCTGGCGCCGGAGATACTGAAGCGGGCGACCGTGTACGCGGAGCGCAACCTGTTCTCCGCCTCGCGCGGCGACAGAGAGCCCCGCGGTGCGTGCGCTTGTTCTGCCGCACGCTCGAAGCTCGCATGTGAATCAGAAACACGTGACAAATTTTCACGCCTGACGTGGGTGGGCTTTTGTTGGTAGTGGGGTAACGTGTCAACCGGAACGGGGATTTTGTAGGTTCGACGCACTCTTTGCGCGGATCTGGCTGTTGTACGCAGCAGGGGACATTGTATTGAGTAGTTTCTTCATGCGTATTGCGCATGGGTTGGGTGTGCCGAGGGCAAACGACGGGCAGTTCGTGCAGCTCGACAGTTCCGGCGCCAGCCCAATCCGCGACCTCGGACCGTCCCGGGTCCGTCGACGGATTGCTCTTGTCTTCCTTTCTCTGGCTTCGTGCGCGGGCTTCAGCACCGCGACGGCCTGCGCATCCTTGCGCGAAATGCAGGCGCATCGCAGCGAAATTTCCCCGGAGGACACTTGGTACGCAGCGCAAGCCGTCGAGGTGTTCCTCGGCGACGGCGACTTGGTGGCCGAGTGCGCAACACCCGCGGGTCTTGCGTCCACACCGTTTGCGCTGTACTTCGAGGTCAACCGTAGCGGTGGCATGGGGGGGCTGCTTTTGGTGCCCGAGACCCCGCTCGGCAAATGCATCAAGCAAAAAACTCAGTACCGCATATTTCCACCTCCGCCCAGTGATCGCGATTACGCGGTCCGGATGGATCTCACAATTGACGCCAGTGGCACGGCCGTCCTCGCTCCAAATATCGAAGCATCCACGTTGGGAGTATCACCATGAGTCGCGCATTTTCGCAGATCGATCGGGGCTTTGCTGATCTAGTGCAGCGCACCTGGGCTCTGGTACGCGACTCAGGCAGGCGCCTAACAGTCGCAGCGATGCTTATTGCCAGCAGCTGCATCCTGTTTGCCACTCCGGTGGAGGCTTCCCACTACCGGGGCGGCTCGGCGACCCACACGATCTCCGCGAGTGGCGTGGTGACGGTGGAGATGTACACGGCGTGGAGAAGCGACTCAGTACAGGCTCCATCCGTGCAGGTGTTCAACTCCGGCAATGTTTCGCAAGGAAGCATGACCCTGACATCCACCGCCCCCGTACTAACCGGAACCGAGGCGGGAGGCGCCGCTTTCACGGTTACGCGAAGTCTGCTTACGTTCAATCTTTCTTCTCCTGCGCTTCCCGCAGGTTTGTACACCCTTCGATTCTCCACTTGTTGTTGGGTCAGCGGCATCAACAACATGCAAGAGAGCACTTGGAGTCTTGAAACCGTCGCCAACTACATTCCAGGCACCGCGACGGCTGGCCCAACGATAGCCCCGGCGACCGTCGATGTGATTGGTCGCGGTCAAGCCTATGCGCAAAGCTTGGACAGCATCGATCCGGACGGCACGCCCGTTAGCTTTGCCTTGATCGACACAGGCGTTGCGGCGTCGTCGCCTCCGACACCAGGCGTGTTTCCGGGTCTGTCGCTTACCAACGGCATTGTCAATATTTCGGCTGCCAATACCACCTCGCTCGCACTGGGGCGCTGGCATTATCGGGCGCGTGTGACGGACGCGGGCGGCGCCACCGCAGGTCGCGATGTGCTTGTCGTGGTGCAGGATACGGCTGCAAACACCGCGCCCACCCTGTCAGCAATCGGACCCAAGACGGTTGCAGTCGGATCGCTCTTGACGTTCGGCGTTTCAGGTAGCGATACAGATGTTCCGGATCAGAGCCTGACGCTTCGCGGCCGCCAGCTGCCGGCGGGTTCGACGTTCCCGCAATCCGTGTCGGTCACGCCGTCAAGCACCTTCAGCTGGACCCCTCCACCGGGAAGCGAAGGTACGTATTCGGTGTTCTTCGAGGTTTTTGACAACGCCCTAACGCCGTTGATCGATTCAGAGATCGTCACGATCACTGTAACGGGCGCAAACGACCCGCCGGTTCTTGACCCAATTGGACCGAGGGCAGTTGCAAATGGCGGCACGCTCACCTTTACCTTGACCGGCAGCGATCTGAACGGGGATGCGATTACGTTCTCTGGCGCATTCTTGCCTGCGGGTGCAACGCTGGTCGGGAACACGTTCAGCTGGACGCCCGCTCCCGCTCAGAACAACAGCACATTTACGGGCATCGTTTTCCGTGCGACCGACAACGGCGTTCCGCCTTTGTTCGACGAAGAGTCGATCACCATCACGGTTGGTGCAGGCAACCAGCCCCCCGCCATTGCGCCGCTTACAGACGTCACCGTGGGCGTCGGTCAGACCGTGAACTTCCCGGTTCAAGCTTCGGACATCAATGCGACGCAGACCTTGACGTTGGCACCGGGTACCGGTGGGCTCCCCGCCGGCGCTACGTTCCCGACTGTCACTGCAGTGTCGCCGGTCTCGAGCACCTTCAACTGGGTGCCGGCCGTTGCCGGCTCCTACACGGTGAACTTCCGGGTGGAAGACAACGGTCTGCCGATCCTCAGCCAGGAACGCGGCGTCACCATCACGGTGACAAGCGCGGTCGATGGAGAATGCGGCAGTGCCGATGGTGTCGCCGTTGTCAGCGCGCCAAGCACCAACTTGTGCGATGTGGGTAACGCGAGTGCGGTTACGAGTACTGCCGCGACTTTTGATTGGACGTGTGCGGGTACGGGTGCCGGCATCACTCCGTTCTGCTCCGCCCCGCGTCTATACGACACCACCACTCTGATCACATCTGTCGCGCCTGGTCCGCAGAGCTCGAGCGGCCAAACCGTGGTTGTCTCGGTGTCGGTCAGCGGTGCTGACCCCACCGGAGACGTTACGGTGGTAGCACAAGATGCCGCTCCGCCATCGAGCAGTTGTCTTGCCACCTTGTCAGGTGCCGGCTCGACCCGCACAGGTAGCTGCACGTTGAGCACTGTAGGCAGCAACGAGCTCCGCGTCGCCCAGGGTGTGACCGGTTTCGTCGCGAACTACCCGGGTGAGACCGGTGGCAACGATCTCCCCAGCACGTCGGCAACCACGGCGCACTCCGTTGTGCGCGGAACGATTAGCTCGTTGGTCGCCAGCGGAATTCCGGCGGGCGTTGTCACGAAAGAAGCATTCATCGTCAGCGTCACCGGCCTAACCAGCAGCGGAGAAGCGCTGACAGGCGACGGCACGGCTGCCGATGACATCTCGCTGTCGGCTAGCGGCAGCCTAGGTTGCGGCGTTGACCTAGACGCGGCAGAAACCAGCTGCAGCATGGAGTTCGATGAGGTCACTAGCTCGGCGCCGATGCGCAAGGGCGCGAACTTTGCCAAGGCCATCGAGAGCATCACGGCATCGTATGCAGGCAATGCCGAGTTTGAGCCGCTCGCTCCCATCAGCGTGGGCACGACGGAGGTAACGCCGTCCGACACAAGCACGGTGCTTACCACCGCCGGTGAAAACGATGGTGACGACCCGAGCCCGGTGGGTGATCGCATCGTGCTTACCGCAACCGTCACGGTCGATCTGCCTGGCATGGGTGCGGCGAGCGGAACGGTGCGTTTCGTCGATGCCTTGGCCAACACTTTGGCGGAAGTCCCGACCGATGTTATGGGCGTTGCCACCTTCACCGTGAATCCAGCGCCGAATGCGCCGGGAACGTTGACCTATAGCGCCTTCTTCCTGTCGAACGCCAGCTTCAACGGCAGCGACGACATCGACACGCATACGGTCGATCGCGGCAACACCAGTACCAACATCGCATCGGTCACGCCTGCGTTGGCTCCTGACATCGAAACCACCGAGAGCGTGACGGTGACGGCAACGGTGGCAGCCACGGCACCCAGCTTGGGAACCCCCGGCGGCACCATCGAGATCCGCCAGACCTCGGGAACCGCATCCACGACCGGTTGCGACATCAGCCCACCCGGCGGCTCGACGTGCGTGCTCACTTACACCACGCGCGGCACTTCCACCCTGACGGCGACCTACACCGGTGACACCAACTTCAACGCGTCAGGCCTCGCGTCTGACAGCGAAACCGTTACCGTGCTTGGGCAGACGGTCACGCTTGCTTTGACGCCTCAGTCGCCCGCTTATTTTGGCGACGGTTACACGGTTGCGTTCAACCTTGACGGTGGCAGTGGCAGTTACGACGGTAGCGTAGCGCTCACCTCGGGTGCGTTGACCGGTTCGTGCTCTGTGCCCGATGCAAGTGGCGAAGGCAGCTGCACGTTCCTGGCAGGCCAGAACGCCGGCTCCTATCTGTTGACCGCCAGCTACACCGGCGACAGCGTCAATGCCGACGCCTCGGGGGGTGGCACGCAGGTCGTATCTCCGGCTGAAGTGAACCTCGCAATTTCCGATGCACCCGACAGCGGCTCGCAAGTTGGCGAGACGGTGACTATCAGCGCTATCGCGACCTTAGTGAACGGCACCGGCGTGGTGCCGGGTAGCGTCGCGATCACCGGAACGGATACGGCAGGCTGTTCGATAGCGCTTGTCGCCGGGGCCGGGAGCTGTGATCTGTCCTTCACCGCGCCGGGCGTCGGAAAGATTGTGACCGGCACCTACACCTCTGGCGATCTGAACTACATCGGCGTGGATGTCCCGGAAACGGCGACCGAATCCCATGACGTGGTGAATGCGGTCACGACCTTGACTATCGACTCTATTGTCGGCGGCTCGATTGGACAGTCGGCAACCGTGAGCTACACCCTGACCGGGTGCTTCGGCACCTGCGACGGTGTCGTCACCGTCAGCGCCAGTCCCGGTCCGATTACGTGTCCGATGCCGACGCTCATCGG
>JBBSIY010000159.1:0-7742 GCA_038257785.1 Lysobacterales bacterium | reverse complement strand
GATCAATCTTAGTGTGCAGCCAGAGCGCGCGCTCGCTGCTGATCATGCCGGCTTGTAGTTCGCTCAGCGCTGCGTCGTCGCCGTCCTCGACCACCAACAGCAATAGGTCAGCGCGCGCGCGCTCAGCCTGCGCGCGACGCATGCCCTCTTGTTCGATGGGATCGTCGCTGTGGCTACGCAGGCCGGCGGTATCGACCAAGGTCAGCTCTACGCCATCGATGCGCAAACTCTCGCGCAGCAGATCGCGGGTGGTGCCTGGGATGGCGGTCACGATGGCGCGGTCCGTGCCAGCGAGCGCATTGAGCAGCGAGCTCTTGCCGGCGTTGGGCGGACCGATGATGACCACGTGCAGTCCATCGCGCAGCCGCTGACCTGCTTTCGATGCAGCAAGTAGCTCTCGGTGTTGCTGGGTGACGCCCTGCAGCGCGGCGGCGATTTGGCCATCGCCGAGAAAGTCGATTTCTTCTTCCGGAAAGTCGATAGCGGCTTCGACGTGCACGCGCAGTCGAATTAGGGCCTCGCGCAGCTGCTCGACGCGACGCGAGAACTCGCCATCGAGTGAGCGCAGTGCGGCGCGCGCGGCTGCTTCAGAACCAGCGGCAATGAGGTCGGCAACGGCTTCAGCTTGAGCGAGGTCAAGCTTGTCATTGAGATAGGCGCGTTCGGTGAACTCACCGGCGCGCGCTGGCCGCGCACCCAGCGCGCAAACCCGACGCAGCAAAGCAGCGAGCACGGGCGCGCTGCCGTGTGCCTGCAGCTCGACGACGTCTTCGCCGGTGTAGGAGTGCGGTGCGGGAAAGTGCAGCAGCAGGCCGCGATCAATCAGTACTCCGTCGGCTTCATCAAAGCGCGTGAGATGGGCATGGCGCGCACGCGGTGCGTGTCCAAGCAGAGCGCGCGCTATAAGCGGTGCCTGTGGACCGCTGATTCGCACCACGCCGATACCGCCAGCGCCGTGCGGCGTGGCGATGGCGGCGATCGTGTCAGCGTTGGCGGCGGGACTCGCGATTCGAGCGTCTGTATTCGTCACAGCACACCTCGCAATCTCACGCGCGGTGCTTCGCGCGTGGGTAGGTGGGATCGCTTGCCGGCATGCGCTCCAACGAATCCCACGTTCCGAAACCCAACCCTTAGGCGGCCTTCAGCGGCGTGCCGTGGCGCTTGTTGATTAACCACTGCTGCAGCAGGCCGAGGCCGCCGTTGACGGTCCAGTAGAGCACGAGGCCGGCCGGGAAAAAGGCAAACATCACGCCGAAAACGATCGGCATGTACTGCATCATTTTCTTCTGCATCGGGTCCATACCCGGCGACGGCGATAGCTTTTGCGTGAGCCACATGGTCAGCAGGTTAAGCACCGGAAGCACGAAGAAGGGATCCGGTGCCGACAGATTCTGGATCCAGAGAATCCAAGGCGCATGGCGCAGCTCGACGGATTCAAGCAGCACCCAGTACAAGGAGATGAACACTGGAATCTGCACGAGAATCGGCAAGCAGCCGCCCATGGGATTGATCTTCTCTTTCTTGTAGAGCTCCATCATCGCCATGTTGAATTTCTGCTTATCGTCGCCGTAGCGCTCCTTCAGCGACTCGATGCGCGGCTGCACGGCGCGCATCTTGGCAAAGCTCTTGTACTGAGCCTCCGACAGTTTGAAGAAGGCAGCCTTGATGGCCACCACCAGCAAAATGATCGCCCAGCCCCAGTTGCCGGTCAGCGAGTGAAACAGCGACAGCAGCCAGAACAGCGGTTCGGCGAGCAAGGTGAGAATGCCGTAATCAATCGTGCGCTCGAGACCCGGTGCAACGCCGGCTAAGTGCTCCTGCAGCTTGGGACCGACGTATAGGCGCGTGGTGAACTGACGCGTATCGCCACTCGCGAGCTCGACCGTTGGGGCAACCGCGCGAATCAAGTAGCGGCCGTTCACCTCCGCGGTGACGAAGCGGGTGGCTTCTTCCGGGTTCGGTATCCAGGCGGCGAAAAAGTAGTGCTGCAGCATGGCCACCCAGCCGCCCTGACCGGGCGCATTTAGCGCTTCCTTAGGATCAAAGTCGGTGAACTTCAGCTTGTTGAACTTCTCAGTCGGCGTGTACCAGGCCGCACCCACAAAGCTGTAGGCCTCGGGGTTGGTCATGCCGCCGCCCTTGCTTGGCGGCGGCTGTCGCAGCATCTGCCGATACGCGTAGCCACGCCAAGCGGCGTTGGTACCATTCTCCAGCGATTCGCGCATGCCAATGACATAGCTGCCGCGCTCGAAAACAAATGTTTTGGTCAGGCTTAAGCCGGCGGCGTCAGTCCAATGGAACGGCACCTCTATTGTCGGCTGGCCTTGGTCTAGTCGGTACTCGCTGGCTTCAGTCGAATACACCTGCTGATGATTGGGCGCCACGCCCGAGGTGCTGACCCAGCCAGACTGCGAGTTGAAAAAATGCCCCGGCGCTTGGCTAAACAGCTCAACCGATGGCGCGCCCGGCTTGGTGCTCTTTGGATAGTTCAGCAGCTCGGCTCGCACCAGCGTGGCGCCGCGTGGATCGATGGTGAGCCGCAGCACGTCGGTGGTAACGATGACGGGTTCAGCGCTCGATGCAGGCTGGGGCGCGGCGGCGAGCGACGTGGAGTCGGCCTCGATGACCGCGGAAGGCGGCGCCGTTGGCAGAGTGGGATCCTGCTCGGGTTGCGCTATCCCGCTCGACGAATCACCCGGCAGTTCACTAACGCCGAGCGTACTGGACTGCGCGGTATCGTCGGCTGCGCTCGTCGAAGGCGGCGCGTTGTAATCCACCTGCCAAGCCTGCCAAATCAAAAAGCCAACCAGCAGCCAGGCAAATAAGAGAAACGTACGGGTCTGATTCATGCGCTCGATAACGTCGGCTCGGCGGGCGGCGAGCGCTCGGCGGCGGAAGAAGGGGAAATAGGATCAGGTGAGGTCGACTCACGAGGCGGCTTGTTCGCTTTTCTCGGCGACAACCCTGCAGCGGCGGGACGGATTGTGCCTTGCGCATGTGACGCCGGCAACGCCGCAATCGCGCGCCACACGCGATTTAACTCGTCGCGCAACAGGCTGAGCTCCGCAGTAGCTGCCTCGCGATAGGCCACCAGCACGGCATCGCCGGCCGGCATTGATCGACACGTTAGGCGGAAACTTTCCCGCGCGCTGCGCTTGATTCCATTGCGCACTACGGCGCGCGTCGAGACCTTACGCGAGACGGCGAGCCCCAGTCGCGCTGGTGCTGCGCTCAGGCACGCGTCGATCGGATACCAGTGAACGCGAAAATAGCGAGACGAGAATCGCCTGCCCTGCGCAAACGCGCGACTGAAGTCGGCGCTGGCCAAAATGCGGTGCTCTCGCGGAAACATCTGCGAGTCGCTGACCGGATCGTTGGGTAATGTTGGCGATGTCATATCAATCGTCGCAGAGTCGACGATGAATCCATACGCTGCTGACCGCTTCGCGGGTCAGCGAGCAGTGACCAATTAAACCGACTGCTGCCTCGAAACGAGCGGAGCCGCCGGTTTGATACGTCTGCGCTGACGGACTGCGCTTACGGAATGAGGCGCTTACGACCTTTGGCGCGACGCGCGTTTATAATCTTGCGGCCGTCGGCTGTCGCCATGCGGGCGCGGAAGCCGTGGGTGCGGGCTCGCTTGAGATTGCTGGGCTGAAAAGTGCGCTTCATGGCAAAGGCCGTCTAAAGTTTTGGCGGAAAAGACTGCCGAGCATAGCGTGCATGAATAGGTACGGTCAATATCCATGCGCTTTGCAGGCGTGAGAGTCGCAGCGTAGACTCGCGTGCCCTCCCTCGGATTAAGCCATCACGCTGCGCGCTCTGCGCCAGTGGTGACGCGCCCGCTATGCCTCAGACACCCCGATGAGCGTGTGGACTTCCTGCCTCGAACGCCTGCAGGGCGAACTGCCGAACGATGAGTTCATGACCTGGCTGAAGCCGCTGCAGGCCGAGCTCCGCGATGGCGCATTGGTCGTGCTAGCGCCCAATGCCTTCGTCATCGACACCGTGCGAGATCGCTACCTGCCGCGCATCGCCGAACTCGCCCGCCACTTTGGGGCGAATCCCGCGCTGCTGGTGCGGCTGGATGTGGGCAGTTCGGCTCGGCCTGAGTCGGCGACCAGCAAACGCACCAGCGCCGCCAGCGTACGCAACCCTGCGCAAAACGAAGCGCCGAGCAATCTTGATCCGGGCTACCGCTTCGAGAGTTTTGTCGAAGGCAAATCAAACCAGCTGGGCCGCGCGGCTGCAATGCAGGTCGCCGCGAGCCCTGGGCGCGCTTACAACCCGCTGCTGCTGTATGGCGGTACGGGTTTGGGCAAAACGCACCTCATGCACGCTGCCGGTAACGCCATGCGCCAGCAGAATCCCTCGACCCGAGTGCTATACCTGCGCTCGGAGCAGTTCTTCGCCGGCATGATGAAGGCCTTGGCGGAAAAGTCGATGGATCAGTTCAAGCGGCAGTTTCAGCAGGTCGATGCACTGCTGATTGATGACATCCAGTTCTTCGCTGGCAAAGACCGGACGCAGGAGGAGTTCTTCCACACCTTCAACGCGCTGTTCGACGGCAAGCAGCAGATCATTCTGACCTGCGACCGCTACCCGAAAGAGGTTGAGAATCTTGAGCCACGCTTGAAGTCGCGACTCGGCTGGGGCCTGTCGGTGGCCATTGAGCCGCCCGATTTCGAGACTCGCGCGGCAATCTTGCTGACCAAGGCGCGCGATCGCGGCATGACGCTGCCGGATGACGTGGCATTTTTGATCGCTAAGCGGATGCGCTCGAACGTGCGTGATTTAGAGGGCGCGCTGAACACCTTGGCGGCGCGCGCCAATTTCATGAATCGCGCCATTAGCGTTGAGTTCGCGCAAGAAACCCTGCGAGACCTGCTGCGCGCCCAGCAGCAGGCCATCAGTATCCCCAATATACAAAAGACCGTAGCCGACTATTACGGCCTACAGATCAAGGACTTGCTGTCGAAGCGACGCACCCGCTCGCTGGCACGCCCGCGGCAAACGGCAATGGCCTTGACCAAGGAGTTGACTGAGCACAGCCTGCCTGAAATTGGGGACGCGTTTGGTGGCCGCGACCACACCACCGTGATGCATGCCTGTCGGCAGATTCGTCACCTGCACGAGACTGACGGCAAGCTGCGTGAGGACTGGGACAAGCTGGTGCGTCGTCTCACCGAATAGCGGGTTTTGACCACCACACGGAATCATCATCTGAACAAGTTGTGGATAAGCTGAGGACACGCATAAGGTGGCACACTTATCCACAGGACATGCACGACAAATCGGCAGTTTTACAGCCGGGGTTTCGTTGTTGGAAAAGATAATATTTTCAATGGGTTAGGTAGCTTATCCAGCGATATTGCAAACACCACCACCGCCACTATTTTTAGATTTACAACAGCTTGAAGCTGGTATTCGAGCTAGCCGAAGGGGATTCCAAATGCGATTCAGTCTGCAACGAGAAGCGCTGCTACGACCGCTGCAGCAGGTCATCAATGTCGTAGAACGTCGACAGACCCTGCCTGTGCTGGCCAATCTGCTGGTCGTAATTGCTGACGGCAAGCTGTCGCTCACTGGCACCGACCTAGAAGTCGAAATGGTGGCCAGCGCCAGCGTTGATGAAAGTGCGAATGGCGAAGTCACGGTGCCTGCCCGCAAGCTGTTCGACATTGTTCGCGCGCTGCCGGACGGCAGTCGGGTGCAGTTCGTCAAAACCGGTGAAAAGGTAACGGTTAGCGCGGGCCGCAGCCGCTTCACCTTGGCCACGCTGCCTGCGAATGAGTTTCCGGCTATCGATGACGTAGAGCTGGTCGAACGCGTGCGCGTAAGCGAGAGCACGCTCAAAGAGCTGATTGAACGTACCGCGTTTGCGATGGCGCAGCAGGATGTCCGGTTTTACCTCAACGGGCTGTTGTTTGATCTGAATGAAAGCACGTTGCGCTGCGTGGCTACCGACGGCCATCGGCTGGCGCTGTGCGAGGCCAATCTTCCCGGTGCCGCACAAACCCGCAAGCAAATTATTTTGCCGCGCAAGGGCGTGCTTGAGCTGCAGCGGTTGCTCGAAGGTGGTGATGCGGAAGTCGAACTGGAGATCGGCCGTAGTCACGTCCGCGTGCGGCGTACCGACGTGACGTTCACCTCCAAGCTTATTGACGGCCGATTCCCTGACTACGAGGCCGTGATACCGATTGGCGCCGACAAGCTGGTGACCGTTGATCGCGAAACCTTACGTGCCGCGTTGCAGCGTGCGGCGATTCTGTCGAACGAGAAGTTTCGCGGAGTTAAGCTTGAAGTGGAGCCGGGTCAGCTGCGCATCGTGGCGCACAACCCCGAGAATGAAGAGGCGGTGGAAGAAGTCGAGGCGCAAACGACTGTTCAGGGGTTAGCGATAGGGTTCAACGTGACTTACCTGCTGGAGGCGCTGTCTTCACTGCGCGGGGAGCAGATCGTGATCCAGTTGCGCGATTCAAACTCGTCGGCGCTGGTGCGGGAGTCAGCCGACGAGCGCTGCCGCAACGTGGTGATGCCGCTGCGCCTGTAGCCGTCGCGCGGAGCGCTGAATACACGGATGCGCATCGAAAGGCTGCACATTGAACGACTGCGGATCGTTGAATCCGCCGAGCTTCACCCGGGGCCGCGGCTCAACTTGATAACCGGCCCCAACGGCGCTGGCAAGACCAGCGTTCTGGAAGCGCTGCACCTGCTGGCTTACGGACGATCTTTCAGATCGCCGACGCGTGATGTGTTGATTCGGCGTCCACATGGCGACTTCGCGGTCTTTGCTGAAGTTCGCGCCTCACCAGACAGCGTGCCGCATCGACTAGGCCTGCAGTGCACCGCCAGAGGCTGGCAGGCGAAGGTTGATGGCGAGAATGTGCCCACGCTGGGTGAATTGCTGACGCACTGTCCGGTAGTGTGTTTTGAGCCTGGGTCGCATGCGCTGATCGCAGGTCCCTCAGATTTGCGGCGGCGTTACCTGGACTGGGGTTTGTTTCACGTGGAACAGGCGTTCCCGCCCATCTGGCGTCGCTATCACCGTGCGCTGAAGCAGCGGAACGCCCTGCTTAAGTCAGGCCAGCCAACCGAAGCGCTAGACGCATGGGACAGTGAGCTTGTCGATGCCGGTGAACAGCTTCACGCACTGCGTCTCGAGTACGCCCGCCAGCTTAGTCAACACTTGATCGCTATAGCGACGGTGCTGATGCCCGAAGCAGGCGAACCCTGCCTTGACTATATCGCCGGTTGGCGTGTCGATCGCGAGTCGCTGTCGGTCGCAACGTTAGCCGCCCGAGACCGGGATTTAGCCACAGGCCACACGAACGTCGGTCCGCATCGCGCGAACTGGACGTTGACCTACCCCGCGCTGCCACAACGCGAGTCATTTTCACGCGGGCAAGAGAAGCTCACCGCGCTGATCTGCGCGATCGCGCAGGCGAGACATTTTTCCGAGGTGCGCGGGCACTGGCCGATCATCGCGCTCGACGATCTTGGTTCTGAGCTCGACGCCCCCCATCAAGAGAGTGCGATTCAATGTGTGTCGGAAACCGGTGCCCAGGCGTGGATCACCGGCACCGCTACGCCAGCGGGACTAAGCGGACTTGCCAGCGGCCCCGTTACGTTTCACGTGGAACAGGGCAATATCCATCGAGCGTTATAATTCGCCCATCCTCTTCATTCCGCGGACGCCTAGCGCCCGCCTCAGGCACGCCTGTTCATGACCGATTCCAAAG
>JBBSIY010000158.1:0-7830 GCA_038257785.1 Lysobacterales bacterium | reverse complement strand
TGTGCTCAACACTGCCAAGGTGACGCCAGGGTCAACGGTGGCGGTATTCGGCATCGGCGGCATTGGTCTGGCGGTGATTCAGGGCGCGGTAATGGCGAAAGCCAGCCGCATCATTGCGGTCGATATCAATGCCGACAAATTCGAGCTGGCGCGTCAGCTTGGCGCGACCGACTGCGTGAATCCGCGCGACCACGCGGGCACCCCGATCCAAGAGGTAATCGTCGATCTGACCAAGGGCGGCGTTGACTACAGCTTCGAGTGCATCGGCAATGTTGAAGTGATGCGGTCTGCCCTTGAGTGCTGCCACAAGGGCTGGGGCGAGAGCATCATCATTGGCGTCGCCGGCGCCGGACAGGAAATCCGCACGCGACCGTTTCAGCTGGTGACTGGGCGCGTTTGGCGCGGCTCGGCGTTTGGCGGCGTCAAGGGCCGCACGCAGTTGCCAGATATGGTCGAGCAAGCGATGCGCGGCGAGATTGATCTCGATCCGTACATCACGCATACGATGGGACTGGAGCGCATCAACGAAGCGCTTGATCTGATGCATGCGGGCAAATCGATCCGCACCGTGATCCACTTTTAAGCAGTCAAGCCTATGCAACGAATAGAGCACCACGCCTGCTTCGGCGGCTGGCAAGACGTCTGGGAGCACCAATCGAGCGTGTTGGACTGCGCAATGCGGCTTGGCGTCTACCTGCCGCCGCAGGCCGCATTGCAGCCATGCCCCGTGCTGTATTGGCTATCAGGGCTGACCTGCACCGAGCAAAACTTCATCAACAAAGCCGGCGCGCAGCGCTACGCCGCCGAGCACGGCTTGATCCTCGTTGCGCCAGACACCAGTCCACGCGGCGATGGCGTGGCCGATGATCCAGGCTATGACCTCGGGCTTGGCGCTGGCTTCTATGTGAATGCGACGCAGGCGCCATGGGCCAAGCACTATCAGATGTACAGCTATGTTGTGGCTGAGCTGCCCGCGCTGATCGAGAAGCACTTTCCGGTGACCGCACTGCGCAGCATTTGCGGCCATTCGATGGGCGGGCACGGCGCGCTGGTGATCGGCCTGCGTGAGGCTGAGCGCTACGCATCGATCTCGGCATTCTCGCCCATCGTGGCCCCCAGCTTGGTCCCGTGGGGGCGCAAAGCGATGAGCACATACTTGGGCGATGACGAGTCCTACTGGTCATCGTTTGATGCATGCGCGCTGGTGCGCCGCGAGCATGACAGTGAGCTGCCGGCAATCAGGCCCATCCTGATCGATCAAGGCGACGCCGACGATTTTCTCGCCGACCAGCTACAGCCGCAAAAAATGGTCGAAGCCTGCGAAGACGCTGGTCGTCCGCTCACCCTGCGCATGCAGCCCGGCTACGACCACAGCTACTACTTCATCGCCACGTTTATCGGCGATCACATCCGCCACCACGCCGCCGCGCTGCGTGGTTCAGAAAGGCAATCGAAATGACCAGCGAAAAGAAGTCCGGCAAACCGTCACTCTCCGACGCCGACATGGAGCGCCTTGAGGCACTGCTGTGGGAGCGCGCTGTACCTAACGGCGGCATGCCGCTTGAAATGCTCGACGGCTACTTTTGCGCGCTGGCCTGCTCGCCTGAACTCGTCATGCCTAGCGAATACAACCGCGCCATCTGGGGCGACCCGCCGCCGGTGTGGGAATCGGTGAGCGAGGCAAGCGATGCGTTTTATCTGGTGCAGGGCTACTGGAAGCACATCGTCGCGCGCATCGCGCTTGATCCCGATGAAGATCCGGAAGCCGTGGCACCCGCCATCATGATGCCGGAGCCGCTGCTGGAGGACTTCGACGCCCTGGTCGAGAATGGCCCAATCCCGGATTCGATGGACGAAGAGACCCGCTCGTTTCCGCTCGCGTCCGGCTGGGCACTGGGCTTTTTTCTCGGCGTCGAACTTCGCGAGGATGCGTGGGACGCGTGGGCTGAAACCTACGATCACGTCGATGAGCATCTAAGCGACATCCAGCGTTTGATGCAGGTGCCGGCTAGCGAGGACGAACCGGTCAAAGACATCATCGACGAAGAGATCATCGACGAAGACGACGAACCAATGGACCCGCCGAATTTGATCGAGCGGCTCGACATCATGTTCGACCTCCCGCACATGGTGCGTGCGTTCGACATGCTGCGACGCACCGAACTAATTCGCGCACAGGGACCGGCGCGCAGTGAAGACGGGCCGGGTCGCAATGATCCCTGCCCGTGTGGCAGCGGGAAGAAGTTTAAGAAATGCTGTGGAGATCCGGCGCGGCTGCATTAGATCGCACGCGTCGCTGGTGCCAGCGCTGCTGCAGTCGAAACGGCCGACTGAGCTGCATCGCACCGATACTACGGATCGTCATCTCAAGCCGCCGCCGGCGGTGTGGCAATCCGAGGTTGGCTTTTCCGCTCTGTAGGTTGGCTTTTCGCGATGTTTCGATCCCCTCAGCGGGGATCGAAACCTCGTGAAATATTCGCCGCGAACAGGGAAAAAAGCGAGAACCAAATACCCTCGCCCGCTAACGTCTCAACGCTACGGCCACATCACGTTGAGCCAGATGCCACAACCGTCAACCCGATCTGATTTCACACCCCACATCAGCAGCATGTACCGGCGACAGCTCGCCATCTCCGCACGTTCCACAATCGCTATCGCGCGTCAGCACCACGCGGTCGAAACGCATGCGCAGAACATCAACGCGCAACAGGCAGTCGATCAGCGGCTCACCGATGTTGAGCACCAGCTTGATAGCTTCGGTCGCTTGCAGCATGCCGATCAAACCGGGCAGCACACCCAGCACTCCAGCCTCGGCGCAGTTGGGTGCAAATGCCGCTGGCGGTGGTTCGGGAAACAAGCAGCGATAGCAGCTGCGAGGCTGGCCGTCGTCACGCGACCAGAACACAGCGACCTGCCCCGTAAAGCGTTCAACCGCGCCGTATATCAACGGTAGCCCGAAGCGGACGCAGGCATCATTAACTAGGTAGCGGGTCGCAAAATTGTCGCAGCCGTCCAGAATCACATCGTGGCCGCTCAGCAGGGCGTCAACATTGTTGACCACCACCCGCTCAGCCACCGCGTCGATGCGGATATCAGGATTGAGCGCCAGCAGCGTATCGCGCGCTGACTCGACTTTCAGCTGGCCGATAGCGGCATCTCGATGCACGATCTGACGCTGCAAATTGCTGCGTTCGACCACGTCGTTATCTATCAAGGTGAGATGGCCGATGCCAGCGGCGGCCAGATACAGGGCGGCTGGCGAGCCCAGCCCTCCTGCTCCGATAAGGGCCACACGCGCATCACGCAGCTTGCGTTGACCCACTAAACCAACCTCGGGCAGCAGTAGGTGGCGTGAGTAGCGATCCAAGAATTCAGCGGACTCATCCGGGTCGCGCATTGGCAGGTGCTCGGCGCGCCATCGCGTGGTGCCGCCGTCTACCGAACAGGTCGCGACATAGCCAAGCTCAGTGAGTGCCTTTGATGCGGTCAACGAGCGCCGCCCGCTGGCACAGATCAGCATCACGTCGCTGGTGTGGTCAGGGATCCAGCGCGCTGGGTCATCGAGCAGCTCACCCATCGCCACGCCAATCGCTGCGCGTGCCATGCCGGTCGCGCGCTCGCCGGCCTCACGGATATCGATCAACGCCGCACCCATACGCTGCCGATCAAGCGCATCGGCTGGCGTGATGCTGAGATTCGGCGGCACCCTGCCCATCAATCCCCGCCGCCGGCGCTGCGCATCGCATAAAACTCAGCGATGAAGGCCTCCAGCCGACCCTCGCCAATCGCCGTCCGCAGTCCCTGCATCAGCTCTTGGTAGTAGTACAGGTTGTGAATCGGTGCCAGCATTGGCCCGAGCATTTCGTTGCAGCGATCAAGATGTCTCAAATAGGCACGTGAAAAGCCCGAGGCGCAGGTGTGGCAGGCGCATTCGGGGTCGATGGGGCGCGTGTCCTGAGTGAACTTGGCATTGCGAATGCGCAGGGTGCCAAATCGGGTGAAGTAGTGGCCGTTGCGGGCGTTACGGGTGGGCATCACGCAGTCAAACATGTCGATGCCGCGACGTACCGCCTCGACGATGTCCTCAGGCCGACCAACGCCCATCAGATAGCGCGGCTTGTCGGCAGGCAGCAGCGGCACTGTGTCATCCAACGTGCGCTCGCGTTCGTCCTGTGGCTCACCGACCGCCAGTCCGCCTACAGCGTAGCCATCGAATCCGATATCGATCAGGCCGGCCGCGGAGCGCTCGCGCAATGCGGGATACACGCCACCCTGCACGATGCCAAACAGCGCAGCGTCATTGCCCTCATGGGCGCGCTTCGAGCGCTCAGCCCAACGAAGCGAAAGCTCCATCGAATCGCCTGCGACTTTTTCGGTCGCCGGATAGGGCGTGCACTCATCGAAAATCATCACCACGTCGCTGTCCAGCACGCGCTGGATACGCATACTTTCTTCGGGCGACAGAAACACTGCCGCACCATCCACTGGCGACGCAAACTTGACCCCCGCCTCGGTGATCTTTCGCCGATGCGCAAGCGAGAACACTTGAAATCCGCCGGAGTCGGTCAGCATCGGGCCGTCCCAGCCAATCATGCGATGCAGCCCACCGAATTTTTCGACAACCTCCAGCCCGGGTCGCAGGAACAGATGAAACGTATTGCCGAGGATCATCTGTGCGCCGAGCTCGCGCAGATCGCGCGGCAGCATCGCCTTCACCGTGCCGTAGGTACCCACCGGCATAAACGCCGGCGTTTCGACGACGCCCCGCGGGAAGTGCAGACGGCCGCGCCGCGCAGCGCCGTCGCTCGTCAATTGCTCAAAACGCATACGGCTCATGGCGAGGTCACCTCGTGTGCAGAACAAGTAACCGAAGGCCAGCAACTCGCACATATTGAACCGTCATTGCGAGCCGCCAAAGGCGGCGTGGCGATCCACGACGAGAGGAATTTTTCTCTCATACCGACTCCTCGCACGGCACTCTGACTTGCCACGGCCGATGAGGCCGGCCTCGCAATGACGCAGTTGGGGCGGCAGCCGCGCGGATCCATCGCATGGAACTCATGGCGACGTCACCGCAGGAAACAGCAGCATCGCGTCACCGTAGGAAAAGAATCGATAGCGCTGCGCTACGGCGTGCTGGTTAGCGGCCATCACGCGCTCACGACCAGCGAATGCGCTGATTAGCATCAACAAAGTGCTCTCTGGCAAATGGAAGTTGGTCAGCAGCGCATCGACGCTGCGAATGCGGTAGCCGGGAAATATGAATATTTGCGTCTCGCCGGCAAACGGCTGTACGTCTTCTCCGCGTCGAGCGGCCTCCAAAGCGCGCACGACGGTGGTCCCCACGGCGATGACTCTTCCGCCGCGAGCACGCGTTCGCTTTATCTGCGCGCAGAGCTCAGCACCTACGTTCAACCATTCGCTGTGCATCGTGTGATCGGCCAAGACTTCAGCGCGCACCGGCTGAAACGTGCCGGCACCGACGTGCAGGGTGACGTGTCCGATTTCGATGCCTTTGGCACTAAGTTGTGCCAGCAGATCGGCGTCAAAGTGCAGGCCGGCCGTCGGTGCTGCGACAGCGCCCAGCTCGCGCGCGAAGACGGTCTGGTAGCGCTCAAGATCAGCGTCATCGGCGTCGCGCGAGATGTAGGGTGGCAGCGGTAAACGGCCTATTCGCAGCAGCAGCTTTTCCAGCGACTCGGCGCCAGTAAAGCGCAAACGGTAGAACTCGCCCTCGCGGCCCACCACCTCAACTTCACCGCCGCCGTCCAGCCTGATCATGGCCCCCGGTTTGGGCGACTTGCTAACACCCAGTTGAGCACGCGCTTCATGGGTTCCGATCAGGCGTTCGATCAAGATCTCGACACGCCCGCCCGTTTGTTTATTGCCATACAGACGCGCCGGCAGCACGCGCGTGTCGTTGAAGATCAACAAATCTCCGGCGCATAGCCAGCTCGGCAAGTCGGCTATGGCCGAATCCTCGAACGGCGTCGCGCCGGCGGGAACCACCAGCATGCGGCTGGCTGACCGCTTAGCGAGCGGTGATTGGGCGATCAGCTCGGGCGGAAGATCGTAGTGGAAATCGGCGCGTTTCAAGGCTCTGTATCGGCAGCGAAAGGCGCTGAGTGTAGCCGCTGGCTGGCGTCGCGGTTCAGGCCACACGCCCCCTCGTGGTATTCTGTGCGGCTTACAAAGCCTTTTATATCAAGCGCTTTTCACCACACGCGCGGCCAAGACGCGCTGGGAGCCTGACCATGACCACAGCAACCTCCAACCTAATCTCGCAACTTCAGGAGCTGCGCAGCTACGGCGGCAAGATCCGTACGCCAGGGCTATCGGACGGCGTGATTACGTCGATGGCGGCGAGTCATCCCATGCTCGTCGAAGCAGTCGCGTCCGCTGTCAAACTGCACCGCGCGCTGCGCGCCGAGTTTGACGACGTGTTGCGTAGCGACGAGGCTGAGCAGGTGCGCCACGCGCAGTCGGGCTTCCTCAATTTCTATGCCGACGATGCGGTGAATCCTTACGTCGCGTTGACCGCACGCGGGCCGTGGCTGATCACCTTGAACGGCGCTGTGATTCACGACTCGGGCGGCTACGGCATGCTCGGCTTTGGTCACACGCCTTCTGCGGTGCTCGATGCGCTGGCGCAGCCGCAGGCGATGGCAAACATCATGACGCCCAATCTTGCGCATCTGCGCTTTTCCAGGGCGCTGCGCAATGAAATCGGCCACAGCCGCGGCGGCTGTCCGTACGCGAAGTTCCTCTGCCTCAACTCGGGCTCTGAGTCAGTCACGCTGGCCGGCCGCATCGCCGACGTCAACACCAAGGTCAACACCGATCCAGGTGGCCGCCACGCGGGCAAAAAGGTCAAGCGCATTGCGGTGAAAGGCGCGTTTCATGGCCGTACCGAGCACCCGGCGCTTTACTCCGACTCCAGCCGAAAGACCTACGCGCAGCACCTCGCCAGCCACAAACATCACGAGCAGCAGCTGATCATCATCGAGCCGTATTCGGTCGAGCAGCTGCGTCAGGCATTTGCCGATGCCGACACCAACGGCTGGTATATCGAAGCCGTCTTCCTTGAGCCAGTGATGGGAGAGGGCGACCCTGGCCGCAGCTTGCCAGCCGACTTCTACGCCGCTGCGCGTGAATTGACGATGGCCCACGGCACGCTGCTGCTGGTCGATTCCATTCAGGCCGGCATCCGCGCCCACGGCACGCTGTCCGTCGTCGACTACCCGGGCTTCGAAGGCCTGGATGCGCCGGATATGGAAACCTATTCGAAGGCGCTCAACGCCGCGCAGTTCCCGATGTCGGTACTTGCCGTCACCGAACGCGCCGCTAATCTTTATCGTCGCGGTATCTACGGCAACACGATGACCGCCAACCCGCGCGCGATGGATGTCGCCAGCGCCGTTCTCGGCCTGCTGACCCCAGAGGTTCGCAGCAATATCGTCAAGCGCGGCGCTGAGTTCCTAATTCGCCTGAACAAGCTCAAAGACGAAATGCCCGGCTTGATCACCAAGGTTCAAGGCACCGGGCTACTGTTCAGCGTCGAACTGTCGACAGATTTCCTCTGCTTTGGCGTGGGTTCGACCGAGGAATACATGCGCGAGCGCGGCTTCGGCGTGATCCACGGCGGCATCAACTCGCTGCGCTTCACTCCGCACTTCAACGTCGGCGCGGACGAAGTTGAATTGATGCTGTCGGGGCTGCGCGAGGCCCTGGTGAACGGTCCGCGCAAGGCTCAATCGGCGGCTGCGTAGGGCGGCACCGACCCGCCGCTCTCGTAGGGTGCGTGTAGGTCGCAACCATAACGCAACCCCA
>JBBSIY010000157.1:0-7867 GCA_038257785.1 Lysobacterales bacterium | reverse complement strand
CTTCGCCAGTCGCTGTTCGACGTTCGCGCGCAGATGGCGCATGTGGATATCGACAGCGCCGGCGCTCGCGGCGACGCCACTACCTTGAGCTATTTGCCGACTGGTGAAGCGCGGCAACTCGTAACACGTTTGCGCCGCTGGCTGGCCGAGCCGCGTCTATTCGCGCCAGAAGGTGGGCGTGAGCAAAACGAGGACGGAGAATACCTCGAGCCGGCCGAGCAACATCCCGAAGGTTCCCAGCCAAACGGCGGCATCACTCACCGTGCCGAAGGAGCTAGCAACCTCGCCCAAGCCAGGGCCGAGGTTGGTCAGGGTGGCGACCGCCGCACCGAAGGCCGAGAACGGGTCGAGACCAAAGGTGATGAACCCAAGTAGGAGCAGCATGAAGCACAGCATCCACAGGGTGATGAAACCGCTGACCGACAGCACGACGCTCTCGGAGACGCGGCGGCCACCCATCTTGACCAAAAACTGACCTTTGGGATGCACCAGCTGGCGCACCTCCCGCATTCCGTGTCGCAGCGCCATCAGCACACGTGCAACTTTCAGTCCGCCAACCGTTGAGCCTGAGCAGCCACCAATGACCGCCACGATCATCACCAGCATCGGAGCCACGCCGGTCCACTGATCGAAGCCGCTTACTGAGAATCCAGTGGTGGTCATAGCCGAAACGACCTGCAGCGACGAGTGCCGCAGTGCCTCAATCAGATCAGGGTAGTCGCCACCCCACCAAATGGTGATCGCGACCAACAAAATAGCTCCAACAAGAATGCGCAGAAACGCGCGCAGCTCTGAATCGCCGAAATAGTGTGCAACGCTGGCGCTGCGCCAAGCCACAAAATGCAGTGCAAAGTTGATTCCGCCGAGCGTCATGAAGACGATAGCGACCATCTCAATCAACGGGCTATTCCAGTGCCCAAGGCCCGCGTCGTAGGTCGAGAACCCAGCGGTAGAAACCGTACTGAGCGAGTGGCATATCGCATGAAAAAGCGGCATCCCAGCAACCCAGTAAGACAGCGCACATAGCACGGTCAGCCCGGCGTAAATCAACCATAGCGCCTTCGCAGTTTCACCGATTCGCGGCGTCAGCTTATTGTCGCGCGACGGGCCGGTCGTTTCCGCACGAAACAGCTGTGTGCCACCGATTTTCAGCATCGGCAGAATCGCGACCGCAAGAATGACAATGCCCATGCCGCCGAGGAACTGCAGCACCTGTCTGTACAGGAGCACAGACCTAGGCAAGTACTCAAGGCCACTGATGACCGTCGCACCCGTAGTCGTCAGTCCGGCCGTTGCTTCAAACACGGCATGCGTAAAGCTGAGATTTAGCGGTGCCGCCATAAACGGCAAGGCCGAAGCCAAACTAGCCGAGACCCACGTCAGGGTCACGATCAAAAAACCGTCGCGCAGCCGCAGGTCATAGTGAACATTGCGGTTGGGCCACCACAGCAACGCACCTGCGCTGGCGACAACGACAAAGCCAAAGGCAAACGCCGCAGCCGTTGACTCACCAAGCAATAATGCCAGCATCAATGAAGGCAGCTTGGTCAGCGACGACAGGCCAACAATCACACCGAGCACGCGCAGCAGAGCGCGCATGCGCCGACCCGCAGCCGTGTGATGCAGCTTCAATTGTGCTGAATCTCTCATGACCGCAGTGTGCGCCATGCGCTAGGGACCACGCCTAGACTACTCACGCCAGAACGTGGGGGTAAGCAAAACCAGCACCGAAAAAACCTCCAGTCGACCAAGCAGCATGCTCAGCGAGCCGAGCCACACCGCGGCATCGCTGACGGTGCCGAAGGTGCTTGTCACTTCACCCAATCCGGGCCCAAGGTTGGTGAGCGTCGCGACCACCGCGCCGAACGCCGACAGCATGTCCAGACCCGTCGCAATAAAGCCCATCAGCAGAAGCATGAAGCACGCCATCCACAGCGTGATAAATCCGCTCACCGATAACACCACGCTTTCGGATACGCGACGGCCACCCATCTTCACCAGAAACTGGCCTTTCGGATGCACCAGCTGACGCACTTCGCGCATGCCTTGTCGCATCACCATCAAGACGCGCGCCACCTTGAGTCCGCCTACGGTCGAACCGGAACACCCACCAACCACGGCGACCACCATCACCACCATCGGCGCGATGCTGCTCCATTGGTCAAAACCACTAACCGCAAAGCCCGTGGTCGTCATCGCCGAGACAATCTGCACAGCCGAGCGCCTTAGGGACTCGCTGAACGTCGGATAGTCCGCACCCCACCAAAGAACGATTGCGACCAGCACGGTGACCGCGCCGAGAATGCGTATGTACGCTCGCAGCTCAGAGTCTTCGAAATAGTGTTTTATGCCGGCGCTGCGCCAAGCAATGAAGTGCAGGGCGAAGCTGATTCCGCCCAAGGTCATAAAAACAACTGCGACAAGGTCGATGAGCGCGCTGTCCCAATATCCGAGCGCAGCGTCATAGGTGGAGAAACCGCCGGTGGAAACGGTGCTCAGCGAGTGGCAAATTGCGTCGAATAGCGACATGCCGGCCAACCAATAGGCGAACGCACAGAGAGCCGTAAGGCCCGAATAGACCAACCACAGCGCTTTAGCCGTTTCGCCAATGCGCGGCGTGAACTTGCTATCGCGCGAGGGGCCAGTGGTCTCCGCACGAAACAGCTGCGTGCCGCCGATTTTCAACATCGGCAAAATGGCGACGGCGAGGATAACGATGCCCATGCCGCCGAAGAACTGCAGCACTTGGCGATACAGCAGCATCGATTTGGGCAGGCTCTCGATGCCGCTGATCACCGTTGCGCCGGTGGTTGTCAGCCCCGAAGTTGCTTCAAACACCGCTTGCGCAAACCCAAGATGCGGCGGCCCAAACATCAGCGGTAGTGAGGAGACAAGGCTCGCCGAAGCCCAAGTCAGCGTCACTATTAGAAACCCGTCGCGCAGTCGCATCTGATAGTGAACGTGACGACATGGCCACCAGATCACCAGTCCAAGCGCCGCGGAAAAACAGGCGCTGGTAGCAAACAGTGCGACCGTGGATTCGCCCAAGGCTAACGCCAGCACCAGTGACGGCAGCTTGGTCAATGACATCAGCCCGACAATAACGCCGAGCACTTTGAGGATGGCGCGCAACCGCATTGACGTGATTCTCAGAGCCAGGTGGCGTCTGCGCGGAACAATGCTTCAACCTGCGGCAGCTGCTTCTTGTCGACCAGAAACAGAATGATGTGATCGTTAGCCTCAATCACCACGTCGTGATGCGCGATCAGCAGCTTTTCGCCGCGCACAATGCCGCCGATGGTGGCAGCATCAGGCAGCTCTAGCTCCTCTAGCGAGCGACCAATCACCTTAGATGTGCGTCGATCACCAATGGCGACCGCCTCGATAGCTTCCGCCATCCCGCGCCGTAGGCTGTGCACGCGCACCATCGTGCCCTGACGAATCCACGTCAGCAGCGCACCCAAGGTGACCTGCTGCGGACTCACTGCGATGTCGATACTGCCGCCCTCTACTAGCTCGGCGTAGGCCGGTCGATTAATCAGCGATATCACTCGCTGACAGCCCATTCGCTTGGCCAACATGGCGGACAGAATGTTTGCTTCGTCATCATTTGTGAGGGCGCAGTAAACATCGGTCTGGTCGATATTTTCTTCGCGCAGCAGATCTTCGTCCGCACAGTCGCCGACCAGCACAATCGACTTCACCAAATCTTCGGCAATTTGCTTGGCGCGATCGCGCGAGCGCTCCAGCACCTTGACGCTGAACTGACTCTCCAGCGCTTTCGCCAAATTGCGCCCAATGTTGCCGCCGCCGGCGATGAAAACGCGACGCACCGGACGATCCATCCGGCGCAGCTCACTCATGACAGGGCGGAAGTTTTTGCGGTCGGCCAGGAAGAACACCTCGTCACCGGCTTCGATCTGCGTGCTGGCTTTCGGAATGATCGGCTTGCCGCCGCGAAAAATCGCCGCAACGCGGGCATCCACGCCATCTGGCAGATGCGAGCGCAGGTCGCGGATTTCATGACCCACCAGCGCGCCACCGGGTATCGCGCGGACAGCTACCAGCTGCGCCCGACCATCGGCAAAATCCAGCACCTGAAGCGCACCGGGATACTCGATCAGGCGCTGCACGTGGCTGCACACCAGCGCCTCCGGGCTGATCGCCACATCGACCGCCATGCGCGATTTCGAGGTCAGCTCTGGATACTGGAGATATTCGGTTTCGCGCAAGCGAGCGATCTTGGTCGGCGTCTTGAACACCACATCGGCCACCTCGCAGGCGATCAGATTAACCTCGTCGCTGGAGGTCACCGCGATTATCAAGTCAGCATCTTCCGCACCGGCATGACCCAAGACGCTAGGCAGCGAGGCGTGGCCGAGAACCGTGCGGATGTCCAAGCGCTCGGCCAGATCGCGCAGCCGCGATTGATCTTTATCAACGACGGTGATGTCGTTGTTCTCACTGACTAAGGCAGCAGCAACAGACGAGCCGACCTGACCGGCACCCAGAATGATGATTTTCATGGAAGTAGCCTGCGTGGACGCGCGTATTCTGCGCCAAGAAAGCGCGACGGAGGAGCGAAGTTCGCTTCATTCCGCGAGGACGCACCGCTCAGCACTGAAGCAGTCCCTGCGGCAGAAAACATGCGCTATGGCGTCGCGTGCTTCTCAACTCTCTCGCGCACCTTTGATATCGATGCCCAAATCGCGCAGCTTGCGATACAGATGCGTGCGCTCCATGCCGGCGAGCTTGGCAAGCTTGCCGACGCTGCCGCCAGCGTCGTTCAGCAGACGCAGCAGGTAAGCGCGTTCGAACGCATCGCGCGCCTCGCGCAGGGGCAGGTGGGTATCGATGGCAATAGACTCGCCTTCGGCATCCTGCGTCGTGGTGATCAAGGTCTTGGCGCGACCGCCTAGGGCCAGCTCGATCTCTTCGACCGACACCTCGGCCGCACCGCCAACCACCAGCAGACGCTGCACCAAGTTGCGCAATTCGCGCAGGTTACCTGGCCAATCGTGGCGGGCTAAACGGGCGATTGCGGCGGCGTTGAAGCTGCGCCGCGGCAAACCATCGCGCTCGGCAAAAAATTCGACGAAACCACTGATCAGCGCCGACAGATCATCCAGTCGCTCGCGCAGCGGCGGCACGCTGATCGGCACCACGGCCAGCTGAAAATAGAGTTCGTCGCGCAGGCGGCCGGCGGCGCGTTCGGCGTCGAGATCCAGCGCGCTGGCGGCAACAAGGCGCACATCGAGCGCAATCGGCCGGCGACCACCGGTGCGCAGCAGCTGGTTGCGTTCAATAACGCTGGACAGCCGCAGCTGTAGCTCGGGCCCGAGCTCGGCGATCTCATCGAGATACAGCGTGCCGCCCTGTGCCTGTTCGAGCAGACCTGGCTGAATCTCACTGCCTTGCTCAGCACCGAACAAGCTGTTGGCGGCCTGATCTTCGGCAATTGAACCGGCTGCCAAGGTGATAAACGGCGCGTCGCGTCGCGGGCCTTGCGCATGCAGCCAGCGCGCAAGTGATTCTTTGCCGGTGCCGGTCTCGCCACGCAGCAGCACCGGCGCGGCATGCACGGATAGCTTGTGCAGCTGTTCGCGCAGACGCCGCATGATGGCGGACGCGCCGGCGGGGTCCGCCAGCGGCTGCGTCTGCCGGATCAACGCCTGGTTGGAATCGCGCAAGCGCTGCGCTTCTAACGCGCGCTCTAGCGTGATCAGCAGCTTGGCCAGCGCGATGGGCTTTTCGATAAAATCGTAGGCACCAAGCCGAGTCGCCTCTACCGCCGTTTCGACATTGCCGTGGCCGGACATCATCACCACTGGACACGGCAGACCTTCTCCCTGCGCCCACTCGCGCAGCAGGGTCAGGCCGTCGGTTTGCGGCATCCAAATATCGAGCAGGACTAGGTCTGGCGTGAACTCGATCAACGCACTGCGTGCCGCTGCCGCGTGCGCGGCGACATCGACGCGATAGCCTTCATCCTCGAGGATATCTTTGACCATCGCACGGATGTCGGGCTCGTCATCGACGACGAGAACGTGGGCTGCTGGCATTGCGTCAGATCGAATCGGCTGTAGAAGGCCAAGCAGTCTGAGCCTGCACCCTCACGCCGGCAAGCCCGAGCCCGCATATTTTATGAGTGGCATGGATGATCACGCAGCGGATTTGCCTGCAGCGCAAGGCGCGAGGGTGAGCTCGGTCGCGTTGACGAGTCCAGTGAACTCGCCTGGCCGAGGCGAACGCACCGGCAGGGGCCGGACTCGGAATGGGGCGACCATTGCGGCGACAAGCAACGCAGCGATGTCGGCAAAGACCAAGAGAGCACCGTGCCACTCATGAAATATGCGGGCTGCCCTACACTTCGCCCATGCCAGCTTTTGAATATCAAGCCTTAGACGCCGACGGCCGCACACAAACCGGCGTGCTGCAGGCCGATACACCGCGCGCCGCGCGCGGCAGTTTGCGCGAGCGTGGACTGAACCCGCTGAGCGTCGCGGCGGTGCGCGAAGGAGCGGCCACATCGTCGAATGGGTTGGGCGGTGGCGGTTTGGGCAGCGCGCAGCTCGCCCTGTTCGCACGCCAGCTGGCGACCTTGGTCGGCAGCGGCCTGCCGATAGACGAATCGCTCGCCGCGCTAGCCGAAGGCAGCGAGGGCCGGATGCGCTCACTGGTTGTCTCGCTGCGCTCACGCGTCATGGAGGGTAGCGCCTTGGCCGCCGCGCTAGCCGAGCACCCGCAGGCGTTTCCGCCGCTGTTCCGTACCTCCATTGCGGCAGGCGAGTCAGCCGGCAAGCTCGACCAGGTGCTGCGTCGCCTGGCCGACTATGCGGAATCGCGTGATGCGCTGCGGCAGCGCATTTTGCTGGCCCTTACCTATCCGATTTTGCTCAGCCTCGTCGCCATCGCGGTGGTGACGGGTTTGATGATCTACGTGGTGCCGCAAGTCACCGGTGTGTTTGCGCAGTTCGGCAAAGCGCTGCCGCTTGCGACGCAGATTCTGATTGCGGTTTCCAACACGCTGCGTGACTACGGCGGATGGATTGTGCTGGCTCTGATCGTGGCTGCGATCGCCAGCGTGGTTGCACTGCGTCAATCTGCCATTCGCGAACGCGCGGAGGCGGCATTGCTGACTTTTCCGCTGATTGGTCCGCTGATGCGCGCCGTCGATACCAGTCGCTTTGCGCGCACCTTGTCGCTGCTGACCGCAAGCGCGGTTCCCCTGCTGGAGTCAATAAGTATCGCCACCCAAGTGGTGCAAATTCGTCCGCTGCGGCGCGCGCTGTCGCAAGTGGCGCTGCGCGTGCGTGAGGGACGCGGGTTCGCGCGCTCACTGGCGGAAACGCGGCAGTTTCCGCCAATCACCGTGCGCCTGATTCAAAGCGGCGAGACGTCTGGCCGCTTGGACGAAATGCTGGCCGAAGCAGCCGACCACCAAGAGCGCCAGCTCAATTCGGCCATCGGCATGGCGATGTCGGCCCTGGGGCCGGCGGTTATCCTGCTGGTCGGCGGCATGGTGTTGTTTATCGTTCTGGCTATATTGCTGCCGATCTTCGATCTGAACAGCTTGATTAAGTGAGCGAGATTGACCACGTGAATGAAGTTGACCAAGTGAACGGCGTTCAATGAGTGCACTGCTGCAATTCGACGCGGTGGGTAAGCGCTACGCCGGGGGCGTCAGCGGCCTGTCCGAGCTGAGCTTCTCCTTGGCTAGCGGCGAAATGGCGTTTGTCACCGGCCACTCAGGCGCCGGCAAAAGCACCCTGCTGCGCCTAATTCACATGAGCGATCGCCCTACCGAAGGGCGGCTGCTGTTTGAGGGTCGCGATCTGGCGCAGGTGCGCGGCGGGGCAATTGCTCG
>JBBSIY010000156.1:0-7873 GCA_038257785.1 Lysobacterales bacterium | reverse complement strand
GGCGCAGGCGGTGGCGTCACGCGCAGCGCTTGCCATTCTCACCGATGACAATCCGCGCTTTGAGAACGGCGATCAAATTATTGCCGACACTGTGGTGGGATTCGCGAGTTCGCAAGCGGTGCTGGTTGAGCGCGACCGCGAGCGCGCCATCGCGCGTGCGCTGTCCGAGGCAACGGCTGCTGACATCGTTTTGATCGCTGGCAAAGGTCACGAGAACTATCAAGAAGTGGGCGACGACAAGCGTGCGTTTGACGACGCTGAGGTGGCTCGCCGCTTGCTTGTTAAGCGCAACGGTGTGGTATTCGGACAGGAGGCGGCGGCATGAGGCCGGTGGCGCTGTCTGAACTGGCCCAGTGGACCGGCGGCCGCCTGGTCGGTGCGGATGCCTCGGTGACATCGGTCGCTATCGATTCGCGCCTCGTCAGCGAGGGCGCATTGTTTGTAGCGCTGAGTGGCGAGCGCGCCGATGGTCATGACTTCCTTGCGCAGGCCGCCGCCAACGGCGCGACGGCGGCGCTGGTTGAGCGCCCGCTGCTAAACGCGCCGCTGCCGCAGCTCAGCGTGGCCTCAACACTCGATGCGATCGGCCACATTGCGACCATGTTGCGCAGTGAGCGCACCTCGACCGTGCTGGCGTTGACAGGCAGCAACGGAAAGACCTCGGTCAAGGCACTGCTGAAAGCAATCCTCGAGCGCGTCGCGCCGACGTATGCCAACGCCGGCAACCGCAACAATGAAATCGGCATGCCGCTGGCGCTGATTGACGAGCCCGTTGACGCGCGTTTCGCGATCTACGAAATGGGGGCCGGCCAGTCGGGCGACATTGCCTATCTCGCAGCTATCGCGAAACCGCAGGTGGCGCTCGTTAACAATATCGGCCCGGCGCACCTAGAGCGCATGGGCTCATTGCTGGGCATCGCGCAAACCAAAGGTGCGATCTACGACGCACTGCCTGCCGACGGCACAGCGGTAATCAACGCTGACGACGCGTTTGGCGCGTGGTTCGCACAGCGCGCCGGTGAGCGCACGATCATTCGCTTCGGACTGGAAGCCGATGCCGATCTGCGCGCTGCTGATCTGCGCTGCCGTTCGGAAAGCAGCCAGTTTCGACTGGTCGCACCGAGCGGCGAGGTGGCAGTCGAACTGCCGCTGGCGGGCCGCCACAATGTGTCTAACGCGCTGGCTGCTGCCGGCATGGCGATGGCCGTCGGGGCATCGCTGAGCGTCATAGCCGAAGCGCTATCTGAAGCGCGGCCGGTCTCTGGACGGCAAACGCGCTATCAGTTTGCGAATGGTGGCGAGCTGATTGACGACAGCTACAACGCCAATCCGGGCTCGGTGTCGGCGGCCATTGCGACTCTTGCGCAGCTCAACAGTGAGGCGCTGCTGGTGCTCGGTGACATGCTGGAGCTTGGCCCACAAGAGGCCGAACTGCATGCCGACATCGGACGCCGCGCCCGCGATGCAAAACTGGCGGGGCTACTCACCGTTGGACGCTTGGCCGAACACGCTAGTCGTGCGTTCGGCGTGGGCGCTGAGCATTTCGCCGACCAAAGCTCGCTGATTGCCGCGCTCGGTATGCGCTTAAAGCCTGGCGTGGTGTGTCTGGTGAAGGGCTCACGCGGCAGCGCGATGGACCGCGTCGTGGCGGCGCTGCGCAGCGCGCATTCGGAGGAGGCCAAGCATGCTGCTTGAGCTGGCCAACTGGCTGTCCGGTCTTGATCGCGTTTTCGCGCTGTTCGGCTACATCACGTTTCGGGCGATCTTGAGCGCGCTGACCGCACTGCTGCTCTCGCTGTTGCTGGGTCCGTGGGTGATTCGACGCTTGGCGCGTCTTAAGGGTGGCCAGCCTATTCGTAGCGATGGCCCGCAGTCGCATCTATCGAAAGCCGGCACGCCGACAATGGGCGGCTCGCTGATTTTGATCGCCATCGTGCTATCGACGCTGCTGTGGGCCGACCTCGGCAATCGCTACGTTTGGATCGTGCTGGGCGTGCTGGTGGCGTTTGGCGGCATTGGCTGGTGGGACGACTGGCTCAAAGTGGTTCGTCGCGATTCGAAAGGCCTGCCGGCGAAGCAGAAGTACGCGCTGCAATCGCTATTTGGTTTAGCCGCAGCGCTCGCGCTTTACATGACCGCCGACGTACCGGCGGCGACGGCGTTTCACGTGCCGTTCTTCAAGACCGTGGCCATTCCGCTGGGCGCGATGTTTGTGGTCATTGCCTACTTCTGGATCGTCGGATTCTCTAACGCGGTCAACCTCACCGACGGCCTCGATGGCTTGGCGATCATGCCGTCGGTATTGGTAGCTGGCGCGCTGGGGATCTTTGCCTACGTCTCAGGTCACGCGGTGTTTGCCAGCTACCTGCAAATGCCAGCAATTCCGGGTGCGGGCGAGCTGACCATCATCTGCGCTTCCATTGCTGGGGCAGGCTTGGGATTCCTCTGGTTCAACACCTACCCCGCGCAGGTGTTTATGGGCGACATCGGCGCGCTCGCGCTGGGTGCAGCAATCGGTGCCATTGCCGTCATTGTTAGACAAGAGCTGGTGCTGGTCGTAATGGGTGGCATTTTTGTCGTGGAGACGCTGTCGGTGATGGTGCAGGTGGCGAGCTTCAAGCTGACGGGTCGCCGCGTATTTCGCATGGCGCCGATTCACCATCATTTCGAGCTCAAAGGCTGGCCCGAGCCGCGCGTCATCGTGCGTTTCTGGATCATCACCGTGGTGCTGGTGCTGATTGGTCTTGCCACGTTGAAGGTGCGCTGATGATCGCCGAGCGCTTCCAACAGGCATTTCGCCTCGACGAGATCGAGGGCCGCTACGACCGCGTGCTGTTATTCACAGCCGTGATACTGGCCGCCATTGGCCTGCTGATGGTCGGCTCAAGCTCAATAGCGATTGCCGAAGAGCACCACGTTGGGCCGTTCCACTACGTCATTCGACACGCCGTGTTTCTGCTGGTTGGAGCAGGGGTCGGGCTAGCGCTAGCGCGTACCGAGTTGAAGTGGCTGGAGCGGCATAGCCGCACCCTATTGGTGATTGGTTTTTTGCTACTGCTGCTGGTGTTCGTGCCTGGGCTGGGCCACTCGGTCAACGGCGCTAAGCGCTGGATCAACCTCGGACTCTCGAAGTTCCAGGCGATTGAAGCCGTCAAACTGATTCTGATCATTTGGCTCGCTAGCTATCTTGCGCGGCATCGGGACCAAGTGCAGTCGCGCATATTCGGCTCGCTAAAGCCCTTCGCCGTGGCTGGACTAATGGTGGTGCTTTTGCTGGCGCAGCCTGACTTCGGCTCAGCGATGCTGATCTGCACAATTACCGCCGGCATGATTTGGCTGGGCGGCGTGCGTATCGCCCACGTCACCGTGCCAGTACTGGCAGCGGTTCCCCTCCTGGCGTGGGCGGCCATGAGTGAGTCCTATCGCGTGCGCCGGCTGACGTCTTTCATGAACCCGTGGGACGACCCCTTCAAGGATGGCTTCCAGCTAACTCAGGCTCTGATCGCAATCGGCCGTGGCGAGTGGCTGGGTGTCGGCATCGGCGGCAGCGTCCAAAAGCTCTACTACCTGCCGGAAGCGCATACCGATTTCATCTTTGCGGTGATTGCCGAAGAGACCGGCTTCATCGGCATCCTGCTGCTCATCGCCCTGTTTGTGACGCTGTGCGGGCGCGCGTTTTGGTTAGGTCTACGCGGCGTCGAGATGGGGCGTGCGTTTGCTGGCTACTGCGCGTTCGGCGTGGGTCTGTGGCTGGGGTTGCAGGCGCTGGTTTCGGTGGGCGTCAATCTGGGCTTGCTGCCCACTAAGGGATTGACCCTGCCGCTGATTTCATCCGGCGGGTCGAGCGTGTTGATGACCTGCGCCGCCATCGGTCTGCTGCTGCGGGTCAGCTATGAGCTTGATCGAACGCAGAAGGTTGTCGCGCGGCTGCGCAACGAGCAGGGTGGAGTCTCGGAGAGCTCCGCTGATGACGCAGCAGAGCAGGCCATCGCCGGACCAATATTCAGTCCGAGCGTGGTGCAGTCGGTGCGGGTTGGCGGACGGCAGCGCATCGAGCCGACTATCGGAGGAGTCCGCTGATGTCGGCTCCGGTTTTGATAATGGCTGGCGGCACCGGCGGACACATCTTTCCTGGCCTCGCCGTCGCTGCTGCGCTGCGCGCGCGCGGCGTCCCTGTTGCGTGGATCGGTTCACGACGCGGGCTGGAAACGCGGCTCGTACCCGCGCATGACATCGAGCTCACCCAGATTCAGATTTCGGGTCTGCGCGGCAAAGGCTTTACCGCTTTGCTCAGCGCGCCGCTGATCCTGCTGCGCGCTTTGCTCCAGGCGATCTCGGCGCTGCGTCGCCTGCGACCGCGCGCTGCAATCAGCTTTGGCGGCTACGCGGCGGGACCGGGCGGCATCGCCGCGTGGCTAACGCGCTGTCCGCTGCTGGTGCATGAGCAGAACAGCGTCGCCGGTGTCACCAATCGCGCGCTGTCACGCGTGGCGAAACGGGTGTTGGTGGGCTTTCCTGGCGCGCTGCCAAATGCGCAGTGGGTGGGCAATCCTGTTCGTGAATCTATTGCTGCGTTGCCGACGCCTGAGCAGCGCTTCGCTGGTCGTGTCGGCGCGCTGCGCATCTTGGTCTTAGGCGGCAGCCAGGGCGCCCGCGCGCTGAACGCAGCGGTGCCGGCAGCGCTGAAAGGAATTCCTGCCTGTGAAGTCCGTCATCAATGCGGTGAACGCATGCTGGACGCGGCGCGCGCAGCCTACGCCGAGGCGCAGGTGAGCGCGAGCGTCGAGCCCTTTATCGAGCAAATGGACGAAGCCTACGGCTGGGCAGATCTGGTGATTTGTCGAGCAGGTGCGCTCACCGTTGCTGAGATTGCTGCCGCTGGGGTTGCCTCGTTGCTCGTGCCGTTCCCAAGCGCGGTCGATGATCATCAAACCCACAATGCGCAATGGCTAGTAGGCGCTGGTGCAGCGGAGTGCATCGCCGAAGGCCCGGCCTTGGCAGCACAGCTTGCCGCACGCTTGAGCGCATTGGCTGTGGACCGGCCGGCCTTGCTGCGGATGGCCAGCGCCGCACGTTCGTTGGCAAAGATCGATGCGGCTGAACGCGTTGCCGACGCCTGCCTGCTGGAGGCGCGCGCATGAAGCGACTAATGCACGAGGGCGACATCGCCGCTGCGTTCCGCCGCGTGCATTTCATCGGCGTCGGTGGCGTTGGCATGAGCGGTATCGCGGAAGTGCTGTGCACGCTCGGCTATAGCGTATCCGGCTCTGATATTGGCGAATCAGTGGCCACCAAGCGCCTACAGGCGGCGGGTGCGCAAATCTATCTGGGTCACGCGGCCGAGCATTTGGTCGATGTTGACGTGGTGGTCATATCGAGCGCGATTCGCGGCGACAACCCCGAGCTGCGCGCGGCCAAGGCGCGACGCATCCCGGTGGTGCCGCGCGCGGAAATGCTCGCCGAGCTGATGCGCTTTCGTCGCGGTATTGCGATAGCCGGCACCCACGGCAAGACGACCACCACCAGCCTGGTGGCCAGCGTACTGAGCGAAGGGGGGCTTGATCCGACCTTCGTGATTGGCGGTCAGCTAATCGCCGCAGGGCGTAATGCCGGACTGGGACAAGGCGAGTGGCTGGTGGCTGAAGCCGATGAAAGTGACGGCAGCTTCCTACGCCTTACTCCGCTCATTGCCGTCGTCACCAATATCGACGCCGACCATCTGGAAAACTACGGCGGCGACTTTGCGCAAGTGCAGCTGGCGTTCTCCGAGTTCTTGCACCGCCTGCCGTTTTACGGGCTAGCGGTACTGTGCATCGACGACGAAGAGGTCGCGGCGCTGGCGGCAGAGATGCCGCGTCACGTGCTGACCTACGGCTTCTCAGAATCCGCTGAGGTGCGTGCCGATAGCGTCTCCCAAGTCGGTGCGAAGACCTCCTTTCGCCTCTTGCTGCCAGACGAAGCGCCGCAGGAGGTTTGCCTCAATCTACCGGGACGCCATAACGTGCAGAACGCGCTGGCTGCCGCAGCCATTGGCTATCAGCTAGGTGTATCGCCGGCCGACATTGCGCTGGCGCTGGCGAAATTTGAGGGCGTCGGTCGGCGCTTTAATCTGCTCGGTGATCTGGCACTTACTGAAGGCCATGCGCTGCTGGTTGATGACTACGGCCATCATCCTGTCGAGCTCGACGCGGTGTTTGCTGCGGCGCGCGCAGGTTGGCCAGATCGCCGACTCGTGGTGGCTTTTCAACCGCATCGCTACAGCCGCACGCGCGACCTGCTTGACGACTTCGCGAGCGTGCTGTCCAGCGTTGACGCGCTGGTGCTAACCGAGGTGTATCCCGCTGGCGAAGCGCCGATTCCCGGAGCGGACGGCCGCGCGTTGGCGCGTGCGGTGCGCGCTCGAGGTCGCGTTGACCCGATCTTCGTCAGCCATCCGCGCGAGCTTGCTAGCGTGCTGCCAGACGTTCTGCACGATGGCGATCTGCTGATTCTTCTTGGCGCTGGCGACATCGGAAAAGCAGCACAGCAGCTAGCGACCGAAGGCTTGCAGGGCGTTCAGGCATGAGCACGATGACCGATGCCAAGAACCTTGGTCGAGTGGCCGTGCTGATGGGCGGCACATCGAGCGAGCGGGCGGTATCGCTGGACTCTGGCGCAAACGTGTTGCAAGCCCTGCTGAATGCGGGCGTCGATGCGTTCGCCGTGGACGGCGTTGCGGCATTGATTGAGGCCATTTCAGTCGGGCGCATTGATCGCGTCTTCAACATTCTGCACGGCAGCCGAGGCGGCGGCGAAGATGGGGTTGTACAGGGCTTGCTCGAAGCGCATGGCATCCCTTGCACGGGGTCTGGCGTGCTCGGTTCGGCTCTGTCGATGGACAAGATTCGCAGCAAGCAGGTGTGGCTGACGCTGGGTTTGCCGACGCCGCGTTTCAAACGCTTAATGCCCGGTGACGATGTGGTCGCGGCGGCGCAAGAGCTTGGTCTGCCGGTCATTATCAAACCCTCTTGCGAAGGCTCGAGCGTTGGCGTCAGTCGCGTTTATGCCAATGACGATCTTGCTGCTGCGGTCGAACTGGCAAAGCGCTATCCGGGTGAGCTGCTGATGGAGCAGCTGATCGAATCCGATGGTGCTGACGCCGGCGAGTACACCGTGGCCGTGCTCGGCGAGCTGGCACTGCCAAGTATTCGCATCGTGCCGGCGGGTGCGTACTACGACTACCACGCGAAGTACGTGGCGGAAGACACGCAGTACCACTGCCCCGGACTAAGCGGAGAAGCCGAAGCCGAAATGCGCGATCTGGCACTGCGCGCGTTTCAGGCGCTTGACTGTCGCGGCTGGGGTCGAGTCGATGTGATGCGCGACCGCGACGGCCGCAACTGGCTGCTGGAGGTCAACACCGCGCCGGGCATGACAAGTCACTCGCTGGTGCCGAAAGCGGCGCAGGTCATGGGCATCGACTTCCAAGCGCTTTGCCTGCGCATTCTCTCCGGTACCTTGGCCGAGGCGTCGGCATGAACGCGCTGATTCGTGCGCTCGCCTGGAGCATCGCGCTGGCCTTGGTCGTGCTGCCGGTCGTCGCCGTGCTGAACGGTTGGTTGGCGGCTGATCGCTGGCCGATTCAGCGCCTGCAGGTCAGCGCTGAGTTTGTGCGCGTGAGTCAGGAGCAGGTGAGCAGCGCCGTGTCGAAATCGGCCCGCGCAGGATTTTTTGCGCTCGACACTGACGCGGTACACGACGCGGTGATGACGCTGCCTTGGGTGGCCGACGTCGAAGTGCGCAAGCGCTGGCCCGACGTGCTCGAGATCGTGATCGTCGAACACCGCCCGTTTGCCCGCTGGGGCACGGATCGCCTGCTGTCCGAACACGGACG